>CAJXLO010000003.1 GCA_913056525.1 uncultured Psychroflexus sp. | reverse complement strand
TCCTGGGGCTGGAGAAGGTCCCAAGGGTTGGGCTGTTCGCCCATTAAAGTGGCACGCGAGCTGGGTTCAGAACGTCGTGAGACAGTTCGGTCTCTATCTACAGTGGGCGTTAGAAATCTGAGTGGACCTGACTCTAGTACGAGAGGACCGAGTTAGACGAACCGCTGGTGCATCTGTTGTTCCGCCAGGAGCATCGCAGAGTAGCTACGTTCGGAACGGATAAGCGCTGAAAGCATATAAGCACGAAACCGACCACAAGATGAGATTTCTTAAAAGGATCCCCAAAGACGATGGGGTCGATAGGCTACAGGTGTAAAGGCAGCAATGTCATAGCCGAGTAGTACTAATTATCCTTTATGATCTCTCTGTACTTATTATGTATAATAGCTCCAGTACGTCTTTATAATATTGATGACCTAAAGTGGCTATGGCAACAAGGATCACCTCTTCCCTTTCCGAACAGAGAAGTTAAGCTTGTTAGCGCCGATGGTACTACGTCCAGTGGAAGAGTAGGTCGCCGCTTTCTTTTAAAACCCTTTTAGCTTATGCTAAAAGGGTTTTTTTATACCTAATAATCAATAAGCTTTAACACTGCTTCCTTTACTTTTTCAACTGAAGGTATCATAGTTTCTTCCAATACGGAATTTAATGGTATAGCAGGCATATTTTTTGCACCTATAATTGACACTGGTGCATCTAAAGAAGCGAAACATTGTTCTTGAATTTTACCACTTAATGATCTGGCAAAACTATTATCTGATGGTTCTTCAGTTACTACTAAGCACTTTTTACATTTTTTGACTGATTTAAATACAGCTTCTTCATCCAAAGGATGAAGTGTTCTCAGATCGATTATCTCTATAGTATTTCCCTTTTTGAGTTCTTTAACGGCATTTAATGTCCAATGTACTCCCATTCCATAGGTGATAATCGTTAGTGTTTCTTCTGATTCATTTGGCCAAATTTCGTTAACTATATTGGCCTTCCCAAAAGGCAATCTATAATTTGATGATGGCTCTTTACGAGTTGCTGTTTTCGTTCCTTTAACTTTACTCCAGTATAGTCCTTTGTGTTCAAAGATGACAACCGGATTAGGGTCGTAATAAGCTGATTTGAGCAAACCTTTGAGATCTGCACCATTACTAGGATAAGCTATTTTTAACCCCCTAATATTAGTGACAACACTCTCAACTGATGAAGAATGATAAGGCCCGCCACTTCCATAAGCACCTATAGGAACACGAAGAATCATAGATGTAGGCCATTTACCATTAGAAAGGTAATAGCTTCTACTTACTTCAGTAAACAACTGGTTAAGTCCAGGCCATATATAATCGGCAAATTGCACTTCTACGATAGGTTTTAGTCCTACGGCCGCCATACCAACTGTTGAACCAACGATAAAAGCCTCCTGGATTGGTGTATTAAAGACACGTTTATCGCCAAATTTTTTAGCTAAAGTAGCTGCTTCTCTAAAGACACCGCCTAATCTTCCTCCTACATCCTGACCGTAAAGCAAACATTCTTGATGCTCTTTCATCAATTCCTCTACGGCAAAAAGTGCGCAATCAACCATGACTACCTCATCAGCATCTTTTGGTGTCCGCTCTCCTACTTCATCTGTTACTGATGTAGGTGCAAAATCATATGTATATAAATCATCTGGTTTTGGGTCATCTGCTTGCTTAGCCTCATCAAATTGTAATTGAACTGATTTATTTATGTCGGTTTCGATTTTATCTATTTTGCTTTTGTTAAAAGCTTTAATTACTTGCTGTCTTAGTTTTGGATAAGGATCTGATTCTTGGGCTTCTTCAAGATCATCCCTGTAAAATTCCATCCTTACGCCAGAGGTATGATGATTGAGCAACGGACATTCAGCATGGATCAAAAATGGTCTTCTTTCTGATCTAACCTGTTTAATCACTTTATTTAATGTCGTATAACTTTCTTCAAAATCAGAACCATCTATACTAAGTGCTTCTATACCTTTAAAACCCTTAGCAAATTCAAAAGCATTTTGCGCACGAGTTTCCTTAGCATTAGCTGAAATATCCCAATCATTATCCTGTACTAGGTAAATAATAGGCAGTTGTTTTAAAGCAGCCATTTGTAAAGCTTCACTAACTTCTCCTTCTGTGATAGCAGCATCTCCTAAAGAACATAATACTAATGCATTAATTTCTTTATTAATATTCATCTGCTCTTCCTTATATTTAAGTCCCATGGCTGCACCAGTGGCAGGTATAACTTGCATACCAGTCGCTGAACTTTGGTGAGGGATTTTACACTTATCATCATCGTTTAAACTGGGGTGAGAATAATAAGTCCTTCCGCCTGAAAAGGGATCGTCCTTTTTAGCCATAAGCTGCAACATCATATCTTTAGGCTGCATACCTATAGCCATGATCAAGGCGTCATCCCTATAATAAGGATAAGCATAATCATGTTTAGTAAGCTGTAAGCCTGCGGCAGTTTGTATCGCTTCATGACCTCTTGAGGTAGCGTGAACATATTTTGAAACAAGCTTAAAGTTGTTTTCATACAACTCGCTCATAGCCTTAGCTTGATATAAATTTTTGAACCCTTTTAATAATATATCTTTATTCATCTAATTATCTTTTTTTACTCCACGAGGGCATTAAAATCTTCCATTAGATCGCTTACTTTCTTTAAAAAACTACCGGCGAGAAAGCCATCTACAATTCTATGGTCAAATGAAAGCGATAAGTACATCATGTGGCGAACTTCTATCTCATCTTTTCCATTTCGCTCCACCACTTCGGGCCTTTTTTTAATAAGACCTGTTGCTAAGATGGCTGCTTCCGGTTGATTGATAATAGGCGTTCCCATCAAACTCCCAAAAGTCCCCACATTAGAGATTGTAAAAGTACCGCCTTTTGTTTCATCAGAAGTTAACTTGTTAGCTCTTGCTTTTTGGGTAAGCACGTTCACCGCTTTGGCCAGATCAACAATATCTTTTTGATGAGCATTCTTAATAACCGGTACTATTAAATTCCCGCTTTCTAAAGCCGTAGCCATTCCTATGTTCACATGCTCTTTTATAATGATTTGATCTCCATCTAAAGAACTATTGATCATCGGGAATTCTTCAATGGCTTTTGTGATCGCTTTGATGAATACGGGTGTAAATGTTAGTTTAACCCCATTTTTTTTCTGAAAATCTTCTTTCTCTGTATTGCGCCATTTTACAAGATCGGTCAGATCGGTTTCTGCATAAGCAGTAACGTGCGGGGAAACGTGCTTAGAAAACACCATATGATCCGCGATCATCCGGCGCATTCTATCCATTTTTACTCTTTTTCCCTGACCTTTATCAAATTTTAGGTCCGGTAATTCAAAGTTTGAAGATGGCCCAGTTTGAGCAAATTGTGCCGGTCTTCCTGATTTAATATATTTATAAATATCACTCTTACGCAATCTATCATGCTCACCGGTCGCCGGGATCCTTGCTAATTCCTCATAGCTGATATAATAGTCTTTAGCAATTTGACGCACTAATGGCGAATAAAAATTGTTTGATCGCTCAGGAATGTAGTAGGTTTCGGATCTATTTTGTGGCGCTGTAGAAGTTGTTTCTTGCTGGGGTAATTCATTCTTTGTCGTATCTACTTTAAAATCGGCCGAAGGTGAAACTGCATTTTCTTTTTCAGCCGATGCTTTTCCCTGATCATCAACTTTTAATTTAGCGATGACCTGGCCAATTTCTACAACATCATCAGCATCAACATGAATAGCTATTAATTGACCATCAAACGGTGCCGGTACTTCATTATCTACTTTATCTGTCCCTATTTCTACTAAAGTATCACCTTCTTTAAAATGATCACCTTCTTTAAATGACCAACCTATGATATAACCTTCAGTAATACTTTCACCCATTTTAGGGACTTTAAAATCCACTTCCTCTCCTACTACAACTTTTGCTTGACTCATTTTATGTTTTGTTTCTTTTAAACGATGCTAAGGTTTGATAAAAATCTTCTTGTTCCGGACGATCATCAGGGATTTCTGTTAGTGGTTTCACTTCTTCCAGCGACTGATGACAATCTGCCGGAAGTTGCTGATATAAGTGTGTTCCAGCTGTTTTCCAGGCTATCATATCATCAGAGACTTGTTTAATGATTTTTCCCGGATTGCCTACGACCAGGCTTCTGGGTGGAATATGAGTTTCTGATCTGATGAAGCTCATCGCGCCAACGATGGATTCCTTGCCAATATGACTATCGTCCATAACCACGGCATTCATTCCTATCATACAGTTTTCCTCTAAATTTGCACCATGTATAATGGCTCCATGACCTACGTGTGCACTTTTCTCTAATTTGATAGACTTTCCCGGAAACATGTGTATAGTGCAATTTTCCTGAACATTAACGCCATCTTCTAAAATAATCTCACCCCAATCACCTCTTATAGCTGCCCCAGGTCCTATATAGCAATTTTTCCCGATAATAACATTGCCGGTTACGGCAGCTAATGGATGAACAAAACTGGTTTTATCAACGACCGGAATGTGCGATTTGAACTTGTAAATGGCCATTATTTATCTTTAAAGCGTGCTAATTTTTCTTTTGTGAATTGACTCAAAACAAGTTCGCCGCTTATTTTGGCGCGTTGCATCAATAATTCGTCCCAATCTTCTGTTCCTCGCCAGAACATTTGCTTCATGTGTTTTACGGCTTCCGGATTGTACCCGCAAAGTTTATCGCTCAATTCTTTGACCGCTTCATCTAATATCTCTGTTGAATCAAATACATCAGCAAAGAGGCCTTTTTGTTTTGCCCATTCCGCGGAATAGAATTCGCTGGCATTTATGGCTATTTGTGACATACCACTTACACCTATCTTTCGTTCTACAGCAGGACCCACCACAAATGGGCCGATTCCCAGGTTGAGCTCGCTTAATTTAATAGCAGCATATTTAGTCGCTAAACAATAATCTGTAGCTGAAGCTAAGCCTACGCCACCGCCTACGGTCTTTCCCTGGATTCTACCTATGATGAACTTAGGGCATTTTCGCATGGCGTTAATGACATTGGCAAATCCACTAAAGAACTGTTTGCCTTGTTCTTTATTCTCTATATGAATCAATTCTTTAAAGCTCGCCCCGGCACAAAATGTTCTGTTCCCTCCGGATTTTAGAATCACAACCTTAACGTCACTGTTTTGACCAGCAGTGGTAATTTCATCTGCTAATTGAGCTAAATGCTTTCCCGGTAGTGAATTATGCGCCGGATGAAAAAAAGTTATCGTAGCTACTGAATTATTAATTTCAGAATTAACATAAGGTTCTGTCATGAATTTTTAATTTTTCAACTCCTTTCAAAACTAATGATTGTTAGTTTAAAATCAAACTATAATATGGTAAATGTTAGGCTTGATCAGCTACTGTACACAAAAGGTGTATTATTAAACTATGTTATTCAGAAGAAAAATGTTTTCTTATCTTATTCTTATTCAATTTACTATTAGTAAAAAAGCAAAAAACCACCCGCTATTACAGGTGGCTTTAATATCATTGATTTAGACAACCGGACTAATCTTCCGGGTCTAATATGTTATCAACTCTTACTAAGAGATCTTTAATGTGCATTTTGGTCATGTTATCACGCGTTCTTCTGTTTGCACCGTTCAGTAGATCTTCTAATTCTTCAAGCTGGTATCTTACCAATGCTCTGATATCGCTTTTATCAACATCAATATTACTTCTATTAATGTAATCTCTGTAACGTGAAGGAAGTGATGATTGCTCTTCGTGAAGCAGGTAGCGCATCCTATCTACATAAACGCGTTGCAAGTTTCTGCGGATACGGCTTACTTCCTGACCGCGATACATTTCTTTAAAAAGACCATCCTGTAGATCATCCATGATCTCTAATGAGGTATAAACATCATCGTTTAACTCTTCGTTCTCCATAATACGGGCAAATCTTCCAAAACTTAAGAGATTGTTCAAAGTTGCTTCCTGGTAGCTTCTGATCTTTTCCAGGTAACCATCAAATTGGATCTTGTTGAAGATCTCCTTATCGATCATCCACTCCGGTGTTTCAAATAATTGCTTGTGTAGGAAAGCTAATGCGCGTTCTTGCTTGTCTTTTGGCGTATGAATGTAAACGGCACCTTCCTGATCGTAGGTTTTATAATATTCGTAAACACCACCTATATTCGCTGTAACATGACCCATGTATCTATTATACTGCGAAAATATCTGTTGATACATATCTTTCAGGTCATCGTAGTTCTTACCGTCTTCAGCGGTCCATTCTATTAAATTCGGGACGATACGTTTTAAGTTCTCTATCCCATAAGTAGATGCTTTCATAGCATCATCGCCCAAGTCTTCCGTTTGCGAACTCGGGTCGATCACACCTCCAATTTGCTGCGAACCAAATCTGTATTTAGGATCTCCGGCCTTTTCCAGGATCCATTGATCAAGGATATCCTTTTCTTCTTTGCCCTTTTTATCTAAAATAGGTTTGTAACCCCATTTTATAGAATATTTGTCATACGGACCTACATTGGGCATAAGTGATACGTCGCCATCACCAGGTTGAGCTACATAATTAAATCTTGCATAGTCCATAATAGATGGTGCGGTTCCATACTTTTTAGTAAACTCTGGATCCCTGAGATCCTCCACATCATAAGCTACACTACTTCCCATATTATGCGGTAAGCCCAAGGTATGGCCAACCTCGTGAGCTGAAACGAATCTGATCAACCTTCCCATTACCTCATCCTTAAACTCAACACCTCTGGCTTCCGGGTTGATCGCTGCGGTTTGGACAAAGAACCAGTTTCTCAATAAGGTCATGACGTTATGATACCAATTGATATCCGCTTCTAGTATCTCGCCACTTCTCGGATCGCTTACGTGCGGACCATTAGCATTTGGAATAGGCGATGCCAGATATCTTACTACAGAAAACCGCACATCTTCCGGGCTCCAATCCGGATTTTCTTCTTTTGATGGTGCATCTTTAGCGATGATCGCATTCTTAAAACCGGCGTTTTCAAATGCCACTTGCCAATCTTCAATTCCTTGTTTGATATAAGGTCTCCATTTTTCAGGGGTTGCCGGGTCAATGTAATAAACGATTGGTTCTTTAGGCTCGACGAGCTTTCCGGCCTTGAAATCTTCAATATCTTCCTCTGCCACCTCTAATCTGTAGCGGTCTAAATATTTTACTCTTTTGCTTTCCTGAGCGTCCAGACCGTAGTCTGTTTGACCTCTTGCAAACCAGCCAACACGTTGATCAAAGTAGCGTCTTTCCATAGGTTCTTTTGGCAGAAGAACCATGGAATTGCTCATTTGTACAGAAACGGACTGCAAACTACTGTTGGATGGAGGTTTTTTAGCATTGTAGGTCTTCGTAGCTCTAATTTCGATATTTTCCGGATAACTTCTCAGCGTATCCAAGTAGGATCGGTCCTTATCTATTCTGGATATTTTATAGCGTTTCCTGTAGGATTGATTGATGGTCAAAAGTTTTACATCGCCATTAAAGAAGTCATCTACACGGATGACCGTTGTATTCTTTAATGAGTCTTCTTTTTTAGTTTTGATATCAAATGAGTGAAGAACAGGCTCAAAATTCGAGTTTTCTACAGCTTCATGAACAGGAAGTGAGTCTGCCGCATATACCTGATAGGAGACAACGCGCAAGTTTACTTTCTTTCCGTTTTTTTGCCATCTAAGCACCTGTTCGTTTTGCTTACCGCCACCAAAACCCATTCCGGCAGCTGTTTTAGCAATTCTGGAAACCATGAGCATTTCTCGGTTAAAAAGCGAATCCGGTATCTCAAAGTAATATTTATCTTTCACTTTATGAATTGTAAATAAACCTTCATCAGATTTGGCCTCTTTAGTAATGATCTTAGAATAGGGTTTCAGGCCATCTTTAGATTTTTCTTTTTTAGCCGGTTTTTGATCTTTTTTTCCCTGAAAGACTGCACAGGATTGTACCAGGAAAAGTCCGGCGGTCAATGCAAGAACGTAATAGCGTAATTTGTTATACATAAATTGATATTTAAGATTTAGACTTGGATTCCATCAAAAGGTTAGATGAGCTAATTGATCTTATCTTGATTTTTCTTAACGAACGCGCTCCAACTGGAATAGTTCGTTCCAGTTTGTGCTTTATTACCGTTATAGAAATGGCAAACGGCCGCAGCAAGGCCATCAGTTGAATCCAGGTTCTTGGGAAGCGCGTCAAAGCTCAATATCTGCTGTAGCATTTTAGCGACCTGTTCTTTACTGGCATTGCCATTGCCGGTGATGGCCATTTTTATTTTCCTTGGAGAATATTCCGTAATGGGAATTCGTCTGGACAATCCGGCCGCCATGGCCACACCTTGCGCTCTTCCTAACTTGAGCATGGATTGGACGTTCTTCCCATAAAAAGGCGCTTCTACGGCGATCTCATCAGGTAGGAATTGATCGATCAGCTGAATGGTCCTATCAAATATGTAAGCGAGCTTGGTATAATGATCATCATATTTGGTCAGTTGTAGTTCATTTAACTGTTTGAACTTCATCTTTTTCCCATTTACCTGTATCACGCCAAATCCCATGATGCTCGTCCCCGGATCGATGCCTAATATAATGCGTTCTGTTTCCAAGCGGATTTATTTGTTAATTTGCAATTATGCCCATCAGCAAATCTAAACAAATATTATTCACCATCGCAAAATTCGGTCTTATCGCCTTAAGTTGCTGGTATCTTTACGACCGTTTAGCAGCTGATAAGGAATTGATCATTAAAACCATTCATGACCTTGATATCTTATCTATCGCGCATTTGTGCATCATCGCGTTAAGCGGAGCTTTTTTTAACTGGTTGACGGAATCCTTGAAATGGAAGATCATTACTAAACCCATCGCAAAATTAAAGCTTAGCGCAGCGATCGTTCAAACTTTGGCCGCGCATGCCATTGCTGTAATGACCCCGCAAAAAATAGGGGAATTTGGCGCCAGACCTTTTTTCTTCCACAGGGTTCAAGCTCGTAAGGTCGTAGCCTATACCATGATCAATAGTATGTTGCAATTAGGTGCTACTTTGTTCTTTTCCATCATTGGTGTTATTTATTTTCTGGTCAATTTCAGGGAAGTCTTGTACAATACAGACCATTATCCTATCATCGGGCTTTTGATCATCATGTTATTAAGCTTACTGTTTTTTACCCGCCGAAAGTTCAGGGATCGAATAAAGGCTTTCTTTAATGTAACGGTTTTCGCTAATGATGTTAAACGATCGGCATTATTAAGCTTACTGCGATACGTGATCTTTAGTCATCAATATTTCCTTTTGCTGTATTTGTTCAATAGTGGAATAAACTATCTGGAAGCCATGCCTGTGCTCTTCATGGTCTATTTGTTCATTTCCGTTGTGCCTTCCGTTTTCGTGTTCGATATTGCCGTACGCGGCGGCTTAGGCGTCTTCTTCTTCGGTTTAATAGATGTTCCGGCGTCATCTGTTGTTCTTACGGCTACTTTCATGTGGTTAGCCAATGCAGGTCTTCCGGCATTGATAGGAAATATTTTCGTGGCCCGATATAAGGTGAAGCGAATGCCAAAAATATTTTCCACATGATCTTTATCGCGACCATTGCTCTAACAAGTTATCTGGTGTTGATCATCTATATCGTTCTGGGAATAAGAAAGTATCGACCTGAATGTCCAACTGCGAAGAATGAGCGGTCCAACTTGACACGATTCTCGGTGTTGATCCCTTGTCGGAATGAGGAAGAGAGATTGCAGTCGCTATTTCAGTCGATAAAAGAACTGGAGTATGATACAAGTTGTTTTCAATTGATGTTCATAGATGATCATTCGGACGATGCTACTTATGAAATGATAAGTAACTTCCAAAAGGAGAATGATCGGCTGAATATCAAAGTGCTAAAGAACGATCGTCCACCGGGGAAGAAATCTGCTCTGACCTGCGGTATCGATCGATCAGAATTTGAACATATCATTACCACGGATGCAGATTGTCACCTTCCTGAGAATTGGTTATATGGTTACGATCAACATCTAAAGAAGAGAACATCCTCCATGGTGATCGGACCAGTTGTATATCAACAGCCAAATAATTTCTTAGAACAATTCCAACACGATGATTTCCTAAGCCTTCAGGCAGTGACCATTACCACGGCGATGTGGAAAAATCCCATATTATGTAATGGTGCAAACCTTTGTTACAGGAAGGAAGACTTTTATCGTGTTGGCGGATTTAAGGAACATGAAAAGGTCCAAAGCGGTGACGATGTGTTGCTGATGGAAAGTTTCCTGGTAAACGGACTTGGAGTTGATCTCATAGGGAATAAGACCTTACCTGTCATCACGCAACCCGCGCGAAGCTGGAAAGAGCTTTTACACCAGCGGAGAAGATGGTCTTCAAAGACATATGGGTCCGCCAATAAAATAAACCACATCTTGCTGATTGTCATAATCTTATATAGTTTATTGTATACCTCAGTAATCGTAGCTGCATTCATTGATATCAAGTATATGGAAATCATTTTCTTACTTGTTATTTCAAAGTGGGTGTTGGACTATCTCATGTTCTCCTCATTAGAAAGGAAAATTAGCATTAACTTATGTTACAGGAAAATGTTACAGTCTAGTTGTTTATATCCTTTATGGATTATATTATTAGGTACCAATTCTATCAACAAATCCTATATTTGGAAAAGAAAAAAACATTAGCACAAACACAAGATGAAAAAACTTATATTATCAGTAGCTTTCTTATTGATCGCCAATTTTTTAACAGCCCAATCCGTAGAAATGCAAGTGAACGGCGAGACCAGAGTTCTTTCTTATGAAGTGAAGGGCGAACTGGATTTGCTAGTTGATGATTCTTCCAGAAAATATAACTTGTTCATTAAAAAGAACGACATCGTAAAAAAGCTCACCGAGGATAATTATTTAGGCTTACTGAGCGACTTTACCTCCGATAAGGATATTCCTGAGGATGACCTGAGACTTAATTTAAGGGATATTAGAAATTTCGTATTGGATTATAATGCGAAATTTGACAGCAAGTTCGACAAAACACCTCCTGTAAGTGTTCGATTAGGTCTATTAGGAGGTGTTTCTAATTATAATGCTTTCCTACCCCAGCAAGGTGACGATGATTATAACTTTGGTGGAATATCATTCGAGTTCTACAATCAAGAGAAGTTTAATAGACATTCATTGCTCCTTCAGGTAAGAAAGAACTTTGATAGTGGTGATATTGATCTGGATGTTTGGGAAATTGGCATAGGTTATAGATTTAAGATAATAAATACAGAGAAATTCCATCTATATTTTGAGACCGAGTTCTTTAATCTTCATAGATTGGATTTTGACGAATCTATTACACCTGATCAAGAAGGAGTTACGATAGAACCTTCCAGCGATTGGGAAGTAGAACCACCACTGAGCATTGGCGGTGGAATAGCTTATGAAGTGGCTGAAAATTTCTACCTGACGGCCAATTATAACAATATTGTTTTCCTGGGTCTGGATGATAATGATGAATCTCCTTTAGATATAAGGTTTGGTTTGAAGTTCGATCTTTAATCTATGTGTTGAATGCTCAGGGGCATTGCAAAGCTGACTTTAACGGGTGTTCCTCTCTTTAAAGCGGGCTGAACATCTAGTTTCCCCGCTTGGTGGTTCAAATCGATGATAAGCTGATCTATCTTATCATAAGAAGATTGACTAATGCTTGATGAATCTACCTGCATCTTCCCTTCTCTATCGATACTTATGTATAGTTCAAAATCTTTTTCATCCACTGATCGAAGCACGTCTGAACGCTGTTTTAAAGTATTGTTCATAAAAGTGTTCAGCTCTTTTATGAAACAATTCTGTTCTTTGTCCGGTTTCAATGTTTCCCTACAATCCGGGAATCTTGGATAGGTGTCAACCTCTAAGAAATCAGCTTTTTCTGTTATGTCAACGTTCTGTTCTTCTTGCCTGTTTTCAGGCGGAAGGTCGCAGCTCAAGATGAGCAGTAGAAGGATAACGAAACAATACTTTTGCATAGAGCAAAATTAATCATTCGATTTATATTACATTTATAATTCAATCGCTAAGTATGGATATTTGGATGGCTGGTCTGAATTCAATATGGTATGGGGTAGGTTTTATAATTGCTTTAGTAGGCCTCGCCGGAAGTTTTCTGCCGGTTATTCCAGGACCTCTTGTGAGTTGGTCAGGTATATTGATCTTACAATTAGCTACACCTGTACCAGTAAATTACTACATACTGAGCATCACCCTGATTGTTTCAATCGCATTAATGATTGCCGATTATGTCATTCCGTACCTTTCCTCCAAGAAATACGGTGGCTCAAAATATGGAGGAATTGGCGCTTCCCTGGGATTGATCATCGGTATTTTCGTTCCTTTTCCGCTGGCTATATTGATCTGCGCATTCCTGGGAGCTTTTATTGGGGAAATGCTCTATAAATCTGATCATAGGCAAGCTTACAAAGCTGCGATAGGCTCTTTTCTAGGAGTTATTGCGACAGACCTACTTAAGTTTTTAGTAAGCCTTGCTTTTTTGATCATCATGATCTATCAGGTCGTGGCCTATTAAAAAAACCGACATGGTCAATATGTCGGTTTGATGTTTGATATTAAATAAGTAGTTAATTACCAGATTCTCACTCGTTCCTTGGGTGGAATATAAAGGTCGTGCTCAGGTTTTACGTCAAAAGCCTTGTAGAAAGCGTCAACGTGCTGCAATGGCGCATACCCTCTAACTTGACCAGGTGAATGAGGATCAGTCTTTATCTGTGTTCGTAGAGCTTCATCTCTCATCTTAGTACGCCAAATAGTTGCCCAAGACATAAAGAATCTTTGTTCTGCTGTAAATCCGTTGATCTTGCCGGGTCTTCCGTTTTCCTTGTAATGCATTTTTAGTCCGTCATAAGCTCCCAGAACTCCGCCCAGGTCGCCAATATTCTCTCCTAAGGTGAATTCACCGTTTATGTTGAGGCTGTCTAGAACCTCAATGTTACTATAGAATTCCGCAAGTTGATCACCTCTTTTTTCAAATTCTTTTTTATCCTTGTCGGTCCACCAATTGTTCAAATTACCATCTGCATCAAATCGAGCTCCGCTATCGTCAAAGGCATGGGATATCTCGTGTCCTATTACAGCACCTATTCCTCCATAATTCACAGCCGCATCGGCTTTATAGTTATAAAATGGTGGTTGCAGAATAGCAGCAGGAAATACGATCTCGTTGAAGGACGGATTGAAATAAGCATTAACCGTTTGGGGTGACATACCCCATTCTGTTTTGTCTACAGGTTTTCCTATTTTCTTTATATCATCCCTAAAATTCCACTCAGATACGGCGATCATGTTCTCGTAATAGCTCTTATCGGGTGTAACCTCCAGTTCTGAGTAATCCTTGAATTCGTCCGGGTAACCAATCTTTACCGTGAACTTATCCAGTTTTTCAATGGCCTTAGCCTTTGTTGCATCCGTCATCCATTCCAGGTCATTGATCCTATCTTTAAATGCAAGGATGACATTATCTATCATGTCCTCGGCTTTTTGCTTAGCTTCAGGTGGGAACTTTTCATCCACATATAGTTGACCTACAGCTTCACCTATGGTTCCGTTGACAGTTGAAAGAGCTCTTTCATCTAGTGGCCTTTGTTCCTTGGCTCCACGAAGATATTTACTGTAGAACTCCCATTTCTCCTTATTAAGCCTGGTGGTCAGTTGACCGGCTGCATCATTTAATGTATGCCAGCGCATCAACATTTTCCAATCTTCAACATTGTTTTCCCTTAACATATCGTCAAGTTCTTTGAAATACTTTGGTTGGGTGATCAATACTGTATCCGGTAGTTCCTGAACGCCCAGACTGTTCATGTATTCTTTCCAGTTGATACTGCCTATCTCATTTTGGACATCCTCTAGTGCGTATCTGTTATTGAAGTTCCTGAAATCTCTTCTTTCTTCTTTACTTAACCTGGGTTTAGCTAATCTTGTCTCCAGTTGGAGGATCCTTTTTGCCTGTTCTCTGGCTTTACTTACCTCAACATCTATATATTGGAGCATTTCCGTAATGTATTCCACGTACTCTTTCCGGGTCTCTTTTGAGTCCTTATCATCATTGAGATAATAATCCCTTTCAGGCAATCCCAAACCGCTAGTTCCAATATAGGAAATGTTCATATCACTATTGTCAGGGTCTGAAAAAACGGAAAGACCAAAAAAAGGACTGTCTATTTCAGTAGGGTTTTCAGCTAATAGTTCTTGCAAGTCCGCTACTGATGAAATAGCTTCTATTTTAGCTAGACTTTCTTGTAAAGGTTTTAATCCTTTTTCATCCCGGGAAACTGTATCCATTATGGAATTAAAGACCAATAGTGCTTTACCCTGGTCCGTGCTGTCCACATATTTACCGGATTGCTCTGCTTTTTTCAATATCTCTAAAACGTCATCATCCGTTTTTTTGCGAAGTATCATGAATCCGCCCCAGCGTGTTCTGTCATCGGGTATTTCAGCTTTGTCGACCCATGATCCGTTCACATACTGATAAAAGTCGTTTTGCGGCTTTACCGTTGTATCCATGTTCGCCAGGTCCAAAGCTTCAACTGAGGACTTCTTTTGGTTATTATTGCTACAAGCGGTAGTTAACGTTAAAATGATTAAGGCTGAAAAGATCTTTAAATAGTTATCCATAAAAAATAAATTTAGTTTTATCATCGATATTTTACAGATGTTAGACACTTATTTTTTTCAAATGTTACAAGTGAAATGAAATCTTTTGTAAAAGATAGCAAGCATCAAAATTTTGCCATCAATGTTTTAATAGATCAATGAATAAAAGTAATTACAGTTGATATTATTTCAATTTCTTTTTCACTTCTACTTCCTGATAAGCTTCAATAATATCATTTTCTTTAATATCATTGAAGTTTTTGATCTGAATACCGCATTCATAACCTTTCTTCACTTCTTTGACGTCATCTTTAAAACGTTTAAGTGTTGACAGTGTAGCGTCTTTTATAACGATGCCATCCCTGATCATTCTAACCTTAGAATTTCTATAGACCACACCCGAGGTGATCATACATCCAGCGATGGTTCCAACTTTAGATATCTTAAAGGTTTCTCTAACTTCAGCCGTACCTGTAACCTCTTCTTTTACTTCAGGGGAAAGCATGCCTTCCATGGCATCCCTAATGTCATTGATAGCATCATAGATGATCGAGTACGTCCTGATGTCAATTTCTTCTTTGTCTGATAGTTGTCTGGCACCACCTGCAGGTCTTACATTGAAACCTATGATGACGGCGTCAGAAGCGGAAGCTAAGAGCACATCGCTTTCTGTTATAGCTCCTACTCCTTTATGGATGATGTTCACCTGTATCTCTTCAGTCGATAATTTTTGTAAACTATCAGATAATGCTTCTACAGAGCCATCTACATCAGCTTTGAGAATGATGTTGAGTTCTTTGAACTCGCCTAAGGCTATTCTTCTACCTATTTCATCCAGAGTGATGTGTTTTTGTGTTCTTACACTTTGCTCTCGCTGAAGTTGAGCTCTTTTAGTAGCTATTTCTTTAGCTTCACGCTCATCTTCCATTACCTTAAAGTGATCTCCTGCCTGCGGAGCACCATCAAGCCCTAACACAGAAACCGGTGTGGATGGCCTTACGTTATTGATATCATTTCCACGCTCGTCATGAAGTGCTTTCACTTTACCACAAGTCGTTCCTGCGAGCAAAAAGTCACCAACTTTCAAAGTTCCTCCCTGTACTAACATGGTAGAAACGTATCCTCTACCTTTATCAAGATAAGCTTCCACTACCGTTCCCGATGCTTTCTTATTAGGATTTGCTTTGAGATCAAGTATTTCAGATTCAAGAAGCACTTTTTCAAGAAGGTCGTTAATTCCATCACCTTTCTTCGCTGAAATATCTTGTGACTGGATCTTACCGCCAAAATCTTCTACCAGCATGTCCATTCCTGCCAGGGTTTGCTTTACTTTCTCAACGTTTGAATTTGGCAGATCTATCTTATTGATAGCAAAAACTATGGGCACACCAGCTGCTTGAGCATGAGAGATGGCTTCTTTAGTTTGTGGTTTCACATCATCGTCAGCGGCTATTACGATGATCGCTATATCGGTCACTTGAGCACCACGTGCTCTCATGGCGGTAAATGCTTCGTGTCCTGGCGTATCCAGGAAGGCAATTTTTTGATCGTCCTCCAGTTCTACCGCATAAGCTGCTATATGCTGGGTAATACCGCCACTTTCTCCTGCAATAACATTTTCCTTTCTTATGTAATCAAGCAAAGAGGTCTTTCCGTGGTCGACATGGCCCATGACCGTTACGATAGGCGCGCGTGGCTCCAGGTCTTCCGGGTCATCTGGTTCTTCTTCCACGACTTCATCTTCTGTCTCAGTAACAATATCAACCTCGTATCCGAACTCTTCAACTACAAGACTAAGGGTTTCAGCATCAAGACGCTGGTTCATGGTCACCATCATACCTAAAGACATACAAGCCGAGATAACCTCATTGGGGGAAACGTCCATTAAACTGGCGACTTCGCTAACGGTCACGAATTCAGTCACCTTAAGGACCTTACTTTCCTTTTCTTGTTGTTCTAGTTCGTCTTGTGTTTTCTGTTTGTGTTGTTCTCTCTTATCTTTCCTGTATCTAGCCCCTTTCTTCTTCGAACTTTTGCCTTCAAGTTTCTCTAGGGTCTCTCTTACCTGTTTTTGTATTTGTTCTTCAGTAAGGTCTTCATTAGGAGTTGCCTTTTTAGGCTTTGTCTTACCTTTCCTTGGTGGTCTTTTTTTGCCTGGAGCTTCTTTGCTTATTCGCTTACGCCTTCTTCTCTTAGGTCGATCTTTTTTCTCTTGTCGCTCCTTTTTTTCCTTTTCTTTCTTTTTCTTTTCTTCGTCGTACTTGCCCAGATCTATTTTTTCGCCAGTGAAGTTAGGTCCTTTAAGCTTTTCGTATTGTGTGGAGTGTTTTGTTTCTTTTGGCGCTTGTTCTTGGCCTTCGTCTTTTTTCGTTGCCCTTTCGTTGCCCTTATTTTTTTGATGTGTCGTGGTTTTCTGCTTTTTATCTTCAGCAGAAGTAGACGTTTTATCTTTTACCTCTTTTCCTTTTTTATGCGGTTTAGCTTTGGTCTTATCATCCAGTTCGATCTTCCCGACGGTCTTAGGACCTTTGAAAGCTGTTTTAGATGAATCCTCTTTCTTTTTTTCTTCGGGGGCTTGTTTTGTTTCCTTGTCCTGTTTTGCCTGTTCTTCCTGTGCCCTTTCTTCTTCGGCTTTTCGCTTTTTAGCCTCTTCCTGTTCTTTAGCTTTCTGGAGTTCTTGTTGTTTTCTAAGCTCTTCTTTTTTCTGGAGCTCCTTTTCTTTCTGGAGCTTGATCTTTTCTTTTTCCTTTTTCTTTTCCTCGCTGATCTCCTTAGAAGCTACTTTCTTTGATTTATCTGTTTCAAACTGGTCAGATAAGACTTCATAGACTTCCTGTGAAATCTTTGTAGTAGGACGTGCTTCTATATCATAACCTTTTTCGTTAAGATGCTCCACAGCCCTGTCCAATGATATATTGAACTCTTTTAAAACCCTGTTCAGTCTTATCTTTTTAACTTCTGCCATATACTTATTCAAATTCTGCTTCAAAAATATACAAAAGATCAGCGATTAAGCACTAATCTTCAAATTCTTCTTTTAATATACTAAGAATATTATCTATTGTCTCTTCTTCCAGGTCCGTTCTTCTAATGAGGTCTTCTCTAGGGAGCTCTAATACGCTTTTGGCGGTATCTAAACCAATTTTCTGGAATTCCTTGATCACCCAGTCTTCTATTTCATCTGAGAATTCAGAGAGTTCAACATCCTCATCTGAAAGTCCTTCCCTGTAAACATCCAGCTCGTAACCGCAGAGTTTTCCAGCTAGTCTAATATTATGACCGCCACGACCTATAGCCTTGGAAACCTCATCCGGTTTGATAGACACTTCAGCTCTTTTGTTCTCTTCGTCAAATTTTATATCTCCGATCTTCGCGGGACTTAAAGCTCTTGAGATATACAAATGTGGATTTGTGGTATAATTGATCACATCAATGTTCTCGTTGCCCAGTTCTCGTACGATACCATGTATGCGGGAACCCTTCATCCCTACACAAGCTCCTACTGGATCTATCCTGTCATCATAAGTATCAACAGCTACTTTTGCTTTTTCTCCGGGAACTCTTACCGCATCCTTGACGTTGATCAAACCATCAAAAACTTCAGGGATCTCCTGCTCAAAGAGCTTTTTCAAGAACTCTGGTGATGTCCTGGACAATACGATATAGGGTTTGTTCCCTCTTAGTTCTACGATCTCAATCACACCTCTGACACTATCCCCTTTACGGTAAAAATCATTAGGTATTTGATGGTCTTTAGGTATTACAAGCTCATTTCCATCATCATCTAGTAGAATGACCACATTATGTCTCACGTGATGTACTTCTGCTGTGTATATTTCCCCTTTCAGATCTTCAAAATACTTAAAGGTGTTGGTATTGTCATGTTCTTTGATCTTACTGATGAGGTTCTGTCTGAGCGATAAGATAGACCTTCTACCCAGGTCGCTGAGCTTCACCTCTTCTGAAACGTCCTCTCCTACTTCAAAGTCGGGTTCTATCTCTCTTGCCTGATCTAAGGATATCTCCAGGTTAGGATTTTCCACCTCACCGTTTTCAACGACTGTTCTGTTCCGCCAGATCTCAAGATCACCCTTATCCGGGTTGATGATCACATCAAAGTTATCATTATCTCCGTACTTCTTCTTAAGAGCACTTCTAAGTACTTCTTCCAGGATACCCATTAGTGTTATCCTATCTATGAACTTATCATCCTTAAACTCTGAAAAGGACTCGATCAATTCGATGTTCTTCATACTTATTTTTTATTAAAATTAATCATAACAACAGCTTTTTCTATATCTTCAAAAGCGATAGTTTGTCTTTTTTCCTTCGTGATCTTTCCCTTTCCTTTCTCTTTCTTCTCCCTTGCTTTCCAGGTTAAAACGATGCTATGTTCATCTACTGCTTCTAGGTTTGCTTTTAGCTTAAAGTCCTTGGTCATGACCTCTAATTTTCGGCCGATGTTCTTACGGAATTGTCGCTTTAACTTTAAAGGTTCATCTACTCCTGGTGAGGTCACTTGCACAGAAGCATTTACCTGTATTTCCTCAAGTTTTTTTTCTAATGCTTTGTTTACTTTCCTGCAGTCTTCTATATTGACAGGTCTATCACCGTCTATGACGACCTTTATGTCATTTTCAGCTGAGATGTTTTGTTCTAAGATGAAAAGGTCATTATGGTCGATCAGTACTTTATTCATAAGATCTTTAAACTCATTAAGATCCATTCATATATTATTTTAGCCTATAAAAAGAGGGGACAATGTCCCCTCATAATAGTCATGCAAATATAAAATAAAAAATGAACTCGAAAAGATCTTTAACCCGTCATTTTTTTTTCTTAATTTTAAAATTTTATAAATCATTTATTATGAAAAACATTTTAGTTCCCACAGATTTCTCTGAGCAAGCTGAAAACGCCCTTGAAGTCGCAGCACAGATCGCTCGCGAACACAATTGTGAGATATATTTGCTGCACATGCTGGAACTACCATTGGAATTAATAAACCCAGCTGATAATGATACCAGTTCAAATGACCTTCCTGAAGCCATTTTCTTCATGAAACTAGCCCATCAAAAGTTTAGCGCTATTATGAAGAAAGAATTCCTTAAGGATATTAAAGTGCATGAGACCGTTGAGTTTCACGAAGCATTTGATGGCATTATGGAGATAAGCAAAAAACATGGTTGTGACCTGATCGTCATGGGTTCAAGTGGCTCAAAAGGAGCTAAAGAACTGTTCATAGGCTCTAACACAGAGAAGGTGGTGAGGCATTCCGATATTCCGGTTCTGGTAATAAAAAAGAAATTTGATGTTTTCAAGGTGAACAAGGTGCTGTATGCCACGAACCTCGCAACAGAGACAGCGAGCTCATTTCTTGAAGCGAAAAGGTTCGCCATTAATTTCAAAGCATCAATGGAGGTTGTTTTCGTTAATACTGCAAAAAAATTCAAGACCTCTGAAGAAATTGAAAAGAGAAGAGAAGTTTTCTATGATCAAGTTGGTGCCACTTTAGATGATATACCTTTTACGGTGAGAAATCAGCTAAATATGGAAGACGGTATCGTGAAGTATGCAGAAGATGCTGAATTTGATGTCATTTGTATAGGCACGCATGGCAGGAAAGGAATTAGTAGGTTCATCAATGGAAGTTTAAGTGAAGACCTTGTCAATCATGCAAAAATACCAGTTGTTGCCTTTAAGATAGGATGATCAGGCGTGTAATATATATAAAGGTGGCTGCTTTGTCAATGGTTTGTCCATATTCTTAAGCTGGCTGAAGACCTTATTATAAACACTTAAATTCTTCGCGGCGAAAGATATCAGGTCGAATTCTTTTTTGTTCGATGTTTCAAGTTCCTTTATATTAAGGTCGATGTCCTTTTTATAGATAAAGTTCAATTGTTCTAAGCCTTTGTCTAAAATGTTTTTAGAGTTTTTAGTAAGCGAGGATGCCGGGCTTTGAGGATTTATTTCCAAAACTTCAATGACAAACTTGTGGCTGGTAGGCAAAGCCTTTAACCTTTCAACGCACTTTACTTGTAATTTATCCGTATAGTCCACAGGAAATGCCACGTTCAGTGGGTTCTTGATAGTGCTTTCCTGAAAAACGATGAGCACAGGACATTTGATCTTTGTAGCCGTGCTTGTTGTATTATTACCTAGTTCTTGAGTGAATTGTTTTGAGTTACCACTGGCACCCATTACGACCAGATCTATCGTTTGTGCTTTCATCATATGTCTTATGGCATCTATAAGACTTCTGGATGTGTTTATCGTTGTGAGCTCAGTATGTTCTGGAAAAAGATCATTGTAAGTCTTAACCTCATTGGCCAGCTGTTCATCTTTGTCCAGCTTCATCCCTTCAATGGGACTTTCGGCACTATCATCTGAATGCAACAAAAAATAGTTCACCTTCGTACCTGCGAACAGGTTCAAGGCGTACTTGTGGGCGTGCCTGGCACCCGAAGAAAAATCCGTTAGCAATAGTACATTCATAACTGAAGGTAATAAGTTACAAATGTAGTGGCAATATTGCTTGGATTAAATGACAAAAATCATATTTGAAATCATTTATTCGATTTCATTAAGTGCTTCAAAATCAATGATCTTAATATTTCTACCTTCTATTTCTATGATGCCTTTCTCCTTGAACTTTGACAGGGTCCTGATAAGGCTTTCCGATGCAATACCAGCTACTGCAGCAAGGTCTGCTCTACTTATCCTTATCTGTCTTAGTTTGTTCTTCTTCAGTCTTTCCGAAAAAAGTAGGATCGTTTGAGCCGTTTTCTTCTGAACACTGCTATAGGCCATTTCTAACAACTGATCTTTTGTTTCAGAAAGGTGTTCGTCAAGTATGTGCATTAAGTCCTTGAGTACGTTAGGATGTTTCCTGATAATGTTTTCCAATTCTGGTTTGGGTATCCTGTGGACCAGGCTGTTCTCTAAGGCAATGGCATATTCTTTTTGGTCCTTCTTACCGCTAAGTGATAGATCTCCAAAAATATCATCAGGCTTACATAAGTTGGTGATGAGTTCCTTACCGTTCTTATCGATCATACAGGTCTTTATAACTCCCTTTTCTACAAGGTAAAGCGCTTCAGTTTGGTTTCCTTGTTCATAAACATAGTCTTTTTCATTTACTTCAAGTTCAGGGTATTGATACAACTCTTTCCTTAGGTTTTTGATGGAATAATCATCGACGGGCTTGGACTTCTCTAATATCTCTGTCTTGGCGATCCTGCTTTCTATAGCCGTAATAAGTTCTTCTTCTTCAAAGGGTTTGGTCAGATAATCATCAGCTCCCAGGTTCATTCCTTTTCTTACGTCTTTATGGTCTGTTTTAGCGGAAAGGAATATGAAGGGTATACCTGAGGTTTTCAGGTCATGGGAAAGCTCATTAAGCACTTCATATCCGTCCATCTCTGGCATCATAATATCGCATACAATAATATCAGGAACTACTGACCTTGCAGCTTCCACTCCTTTTTTACCATTTACAGCGACATTCACCTGATAATTAGATAGTTCTAATATTTCAGCGGTGTTCTCCCTTACTGTTTCATCATCCTCAATTAATAATATCTTTTTAGTCATGTTCTTTAGGTATTGAAATATAAAAACTGGTTCCTGACCCTTCTTTACTCCGGAAAGAGATATCTCCTCCTAGATTGTTGATGTGAGTCCTGGTAATGTTCAAACCTATTCCCGTTCCCTGCTGATTGGCTACGTTCTCCGCCCTAAAATATCGGTCAAAAATGTGTTTTTGATCTTTCTGAGGGATACCCAAGCCTTCATCGTGCACCTCAAAGAACACCTTGCTTTCATTGCTATCAATGACGAACTTGATAAGTGCATCTTCTTTTGAATATTTGATCGCGTTTCCCAAAAGGTTGGATAAAGCTAGCTCAAGCACTCCTTTATCCTGATAAAGTATCATATCGTTAAAATCACCAGTATAGTCCAGGTTCTGATTGGATTTCAAGGTGATGTTCGCGTTATAGACAACTTCATTCACAAGGCTCTGCAGGCTGAACTTCTCAAACTTGTAATTCACATTTCCTGACTCTAAGCGTTCTAAAGATAAGAAATCGTTCAAAATACCGGTTAGATAGTGTACCTTGTTCTTAATGGTCTGTAAATGTTTCTCCCTTTTATCTTGTTGAGAGGTTTTAGTGTATTTACTAGCAAGGGTTGAGGAGCTGAGTATCCCACTAAGCGGGGTCTTGAACTCGTGGGAGACCAGTGAAAGGAACTTGGATTTTAGTTCATTGAGCTCCTTCTCTTTGGTCAGAGCATCCTTTATCTTATTTTCGGCTTGTTTTCTTTTTTTTATCTCACTTTGAAGTTGTGAATTGGACCGTTCTAACTTCTCTACTATAGCCTCTAGCTCTGCGGTCCTTTCCTTTACCTTTTCCTCTAATGACCTGTTAAGCCTTTTGATCTCTGCTTCTCTCTCCTTTCTAATTGTAATATCGGTGATAAGCACCATAGTAAAAACCTCACCGTTTAAAGTAAAAGGGTTGAGTCCTGCCTCTAGAGGAAATTCCTCACCATTTTTCTTAACACCGGAAATCTCTCTGTCTGAGCCCATTTGTCGCTTCTCTCCTTTTTCTATGAACGCGTGGGCATATCGGTCGTGCGCATGATGGAACCTTTCAGGAATCAATTTGTTAATTGAATATTCTAAGAGCTCTTCATACTTGTATTGAAAAAGTTTTTCCGCTGAAGCGTTCATATCTAATATCCTCAGTTTACTGTCAACTATCAATATAGCCTCAGATATACCCTCAAAGAGTATCTTAAAAGCTTCTGAATATTTACTTTTTATGAACAATATCCCGTATCAAATGATTATGGGATACAAAGATAATTTTTTGTTGAAAAGTAGGTGAAGACCGCTCAGTTTTTAATCAAAATAATAGACGTAGCCAACAGCTAACCAGAAGCTCCAATCATTGCTTTTGTTTTGACCTCCTATCGGGGATAATCCATCAACGAAATCAGAAGAGTAGAAATGCCATCTCGCTTCTAAGAAAATATCACTTCTTTCATCTAACCTGTAAAGTGTACCCGCCTGAAAGTTAACGGCAAAAGCAGTTTCAGAATCGTTACTTATCGGATTTTTCTCGCCAGATGCTGGATCTGGTAAGAATGTAGGAAAAGTGTTAGTTGTTGAGCCTAGGTTGCCAGGTAAAGAGGTCTCGTGGGAAGGGCTTGAAAATATGGCACCTATGCCAAAGCCTGCATATGGAGATAAGGTGTTGACACTTCTTTCATATTCTCTTATCTCTTTGTAGAACCACTGAAGTCCTGTACCTATTTCAAAAGAACTGACCTCTCCGGTCATGGCTCTTAATTTTATAGCGTCATCACCTTGACCGTCCGCATAGCTTCCAAAATGTTCGAGTGAAGTATTTTGATATAACAATTGAGTACGTAACTTAAAATGTTCAGCAAAGTATGAACCAGAATTACGACCATAAGCGAAATTCAGAAAATGAGTAAGAGAAAGCCCAAAACCTGTATTCCCAAGATTGGTCTCATTATCTTGATTTTCACCGTAATCCCCTCTGAAAGAGACTGGTCCAACACCTATACTGAGTTCATTGAAAAGTTCTTGACCATTCGAATGAAAAGTTATCAGTATGAAAAATATAAAAGTTAATTTAGATAGATTGGTTTTCATAACTTTAAACATATACTGCTGGCAAATATATAAAAACAAAACACTTATCAAAAAATTATTTTCACCCGACACGGATAAAGTGCATTATGGGTTCCTTTTCCTGCTTAAATGATAACAATAAAATAACTCTGGCTAATATAAGACCATATAATTAAATAGCAGTCGTAAAGTCAGGAATGTTAATTAACATGATAAAGATAAACCACATAATGATAAGATAATATTTAGATGTCTGTTCAAATTTCTATAGGTCACCTTTTTTCTGAACATCTTTTATCATTATTCCCTTTGATGTTGGAACTTGATCATCAGTTGAAAAAAATTGAACGAACATATTGTTGAATCCGTGAATAAAACAAGTTGATCACTGAATAGTTCATACTTCAGGTAATAAATGTTTAATTTGCAAAGTTTATATTCTAAAAACTTAATGAAACGCTGTTTCTCTATTACAATGTTTACCTTGGTCTTCTTTAGTTATGGCCAAAATGACACCCTTAGTTGGAAAGGCTACTTTTCCTACTTTAATATCCAACAGATAGAAGAAGGTGATAATGAACTGATCGTCGGAGCTGAGAATTCGTTTTTTAGTTATGATATGAGCACTGAAGCGGTTAAGAAGTTTTCGACCGTTCAAGGACTTTCCGGTGATGAAATAAGTTCTTTAAGGTCAGTACAGGACAGGAACATCATATTATTAGGCTATCAGAACGGATTGATACAAATCTATAACAGAATAACGAATGAAGTAAAGTTCGTGGTAGATATCCTGGATAATCAGAACATAGCACCGGATCAAAAACAGATCAACCAATTTTTGATAAAGGATAATAGAGCATATATCGCTACGGATTTTGGCATCGTCACCTATGACCTTGAAAACCTCGAATTTGGTGACACTTTCTTTATAGGTGATGCAGGCCAAGAGGTCATCGTCAACCAGATCACCATCAGTGAAAATATCATATATGCGGCCACTATAGGTAATGGTATTAAATTTGCCAGTCTGGACAACCCGAACCTTATCGATTTTAATGAATGGCAATCCATCAGTTCGCTCAACTTCAAGTATATAGCGAACGTGAACAATGATGTTTTCGCCATGCAATTGAACAATGTACTTGTAAGGGTCACTGATGGAAATAGCATTAATTTTGTAGACCAGTTCAATTTTAATGTCAGGGAAATGAAGTCAAATGGCGATTCACTTCTTATCGTTGGAAAAGAACGCGTGGTAAATTTTGATACAAATGGACAAAGCAACCTGTTATTCACCGGTTTTGAAGATGAAAACACGAACCTTAAAACCGCTTATATCGGTCCAGAAAATAATCTTTTCCTGGGAGATGGCTCGGTTGGTCTTATCAAGATGAACGCATCAAATGAGCTCGATTTCCTAAGTCCGAATGGCCCTTTACAAAACCGGATGTTCAATATTGCTGTTGCCAATAATGAAATATGGGCCGTCTACGGGGAATATTCTATATTTTATAATCCTTATCCGTTGAACAGACGTGGTATAAGTCATTTCAAAAATGGGAAATGGATAAACCAAAGGGTTGAAGAAATTGATAACCTCGCGGAGCTATCGCACATTACCATTGACCCGCAAGATAGGAATAGAGTTTATATAAGCAGCTATTTTGATGGTATACTGGTCATAGAGAATGATACATTAGTACAAAATTATAACGCTAATAATTCTGCTATTAGCGGTGTAGTCAGTAATTCTGATGATAACAGGATCGGATCAACTGTTTTTGTGGATGATCAACTTTTCTTTACGAATTCTCTGACCGAAAACCCTTTAAAGAGCTTGAACAGAGAAGGTGATTTCCAGGTATATGATACCTCTGATGGTCTAAACAATCCTTTAGGGACAGCAATTGCTAAAGTTGTAGCAAGTCCGTCAGGCGATCTTTATTTCTCCACCATCAGGGAAGGCATCATTGCTTATGATCCTGAAACGGAGCAAAGCGAAGCGGCGACCTCAGCTGACACTGGAGTTGATTTCCCGGAAGTATTTGCATCAAACCCTAATATTACCGCATTAAGCTTTGATAATAACGGAAATCTGTGGATTGGTACTAACCGGGGTTTGCGCGTTTTCTTTAACCCATCAGCGGTATTCGACCCGGAAGCAAGGCTTAATATCTCACCGATCATCTTTGATGATAACGGAACACCTCAAGAACTATTATTCGAACAGACTATTACAGACATACAAGTAGATGGAGCTAATAACAAATGGATCGCCACATCATCGTCCGGGGTCTTCCAGGTTAGCCCAAATGGTCAGGAAACGCTGAACAGGTTTACCAGGGATAATTCTCCATTGCCAAGTGATCAGGTGATTAGTTTAGGTATTAATGGTGAAAATGGCAATGTTTTCTTTGCTACTACAAAAGGACTGGTATCTTTCCAAACGCGGGTTACGAACGCTGAAGATGATCTGTCTGAAATTAAGATATTCCCTAATCCGGTAAAACCTGATTTTAATGGTCAGGTGACCATAGAAGGACTAACCGATAATGCCAATGTGAAAATTACCGATATTACAGGTAATCTGGTCTTTGAAGAAGACTCAAGCGGTGGAAGTGTTCAATGGGATACCAGAGCATTTGGGAAACATAAAGTTTCATCTGGTGTTTACCTGGTGCTGGTGACCGGAGCAGATCAGGTGGAAACTAAGGTGGAAAAGATAATGGTCATCCGATAATGTATACTCGTTCTAAGATAATCATCTTATCTACCATAAAATACGCGGATGCTGATCTCATCATAAAATGTTTCTCAAAGGAACTGGGGAAGCTTTCGTTCCTGGTGAAAGGTGCCAGAAGGTCCGGTAAAAAGAAAACGGGAATGAGCTACTTTCTCCCTTTTAATATATTGTGGGCTACCTTTCAGTACAGGGAAAACAAGAATTTACTTTACTTCAAAGAGATTAATATAGACTTACCTCTAACCCATATTCATCAAGATATCAGGAAATCCAGTATCGTCTTTTTGTTGACAGAGATCGTTGAAAATGCTATCCAGGAGGAAGAGGTCAATGAAAACATGTTCAGCTATTTGGAAAATGCGATCTATTGGCTCGACACCCATGAAAGCACCCAAAATTTCCACATTGCTTTTTTAGTAGGCTTTTCCCGATACTTAGGTATTTATCCTGAACTATATCATTTGAATGAGAACATTGAGAAAGAAACTTTTGATACCCAACTTAAATTTGACCCTAAGAACATTAAAAGGCTTGAGCAAATTTTGCATCAGGGAATAGATATAACAACATCCCATCAATTCAAAATAGAAAAAAAGGAAAAGTTGGGAATTTTGAACATACTGATGATTTACTACCGCACAATGATTCCAGATTTTAGAATTCCAAGGTCTTATGCGGTAGTAAAGGATATATTTGCTTGATCTATCCTTTTAAACTAGCAGAAAGATATTCCCTGTTCATCCGTGCGATGTTCTCTAAAGAAATTCCCTTAGGACATTCTATTTCGCAAGCTCCGGTATTCGTACAGTTACCAAATCCTTCTTCATCCATTTGTCGAACCATGTTCTGAACGCGCTCAGTAGCTTCTACCTCACCTTGAGGTAATAGTGAAAATTGTGAAACCTTAGCAGAAGTGAACAGCATTGCGCTCGCATTCTTACAAGCAGCCACACAAGCTCCACAACCTATGCAAGTTGCCGCTGCGAACGACATGTCCGCATTCTCTTTCTCAACAGGTGTTGCATTCGCATCTTGGGTATTCCCTGATGTACCTACGGATATATAGCCACCAGCTTGCTGAATTCTATCAAAGGAAGAACGATCTACGACCAGGTCTTTGATCACCGGGAATGCATTTGCTCTAAAAGGCTCGATAACGATCGTATCGCCGTCATCAAACTTACGCATGTGCAACTGACAGGTCGTTGTACCTCGCATAGGTCCGTGTGGTTCTCCATTTATTTGTAGTGAGCAGGAGCCGCAGATACCTTCACGGCAATCATGGTCGAATTCTACCGGTTCAATTCCTTTTTTTACAAGTTGGTCATTCAAAACATCTAACATCTCGAGGAATGACATATCTTTTTCAACACCGCTAAGATGATGATCTTCAAAATAACCTTTTGTATGTTGATTCTTCTGTCTCCAAATTTTTAAATCTAACTCCATATCCGTTTATCCTTATTTGTAACTTCTTGTTTTAAGTTCTATGTTTTCATAGATCAGCTGTTCCTTGTGCAGCTTCGCTTTACTTGGCTCACCGGTATATTCCCAGGCGGCCACATATCTATAATTCTCATCGTCTCTTAAGGCTTCACCTTCTTCAGTTTGATATTCTTCTCTGAAGTGTCCGCCACAGGATTCATTTCTTTCCAGCCCGTCTTTGGCGAACAGTTCTCCTAGTTCGAGGAAATCAGCCACTCGAGCTGCCTTTTCAAGCTCTGAGTTCTTGGTCTCTGAACTTCCGGGAACATTTACGTTGCTCCAGAATTCATCTTTGAGCGCCTGTATTTCATTTATGGCTTCTTTAAGACCTTCTTCATTTCTAGACATCCCGCATTTATCCCACATGATCTTCCCTAATTTCTTATGGAAATAATCGACCGGTTGGTTTCCTTTGATGCTTAGGAATTTATCAAGCTGTTCTTTAACACCTTGCTCTGCTTCATCAAATTCCTCACTATCAGCTGATATTGGTCCGGTCTTAATATCATTGGATAAGTAATCCCCTATGGTATAAGGTAGAACGAAATAACCATCGGCTAAACCTTGCATCAGGGCAGATGCACCTAAACGATTAGCTCCATGGTCGGAGAAGTTCGCTTCTCCTATGGCGTAGCAACCCTGGATAGTGGTCATCAAATTATAATCTACCCAAAGTCCACCCATCGTATAATGAACGGCCGGATAGATCATCATCGGGGTTTCATAAGGGTTTTCATCCACGATTTTCTCGTAGATGTCAAATAAGTTGCCATACTTGGCGGAAACCGCTTCCTTTCCTAGTTCTGTGATCTTATCTTTATCAGGGTTGTTCAATCCTAAGCTGAAAGCTTTTTCTTTACCGTAACGCTCAATCGCGCTGGCAAAATCCAGATAAACAGCCTGTCCGGTCTTATTGACGCCATGTCCAGCATCACATCGCTCCTTAGCAGCCCTTGAGGCAACATCTCTTGGAACAAGATTGCCAAATGCAGGATATCTTCTTTCCAAATAATAATCTCTATCTTCTTCAGAAAGCTCTGTTGGTTTTAATTTACCATCACGAATAGCTTCTGCATCTTCTTTCTTTCTTGGCACCCAGATTCTACCATCGTTTCTTAAGGATTCTGACATCAAGGTCAGCTTAGATTGAAGTTCACCCGAAACAGGAATACAAGTTGGGTGTATTTGGGTAAAACATGGATTTGCAAAATATGCCCCTTTTTTATGGGCTCGCCAGGCGGCTGTAACATTGCTTCCCATCGCATTGGTGGAAAGATAGAACACATTACCGTATCCACCTGAAGCCAGAACTACGGCGTGTGCCGCATGTCTTTCAAGTTCGCCGGTCACGAGGTTTCGTGCGATAACGCCGCGGGCTTTACCATCTTTTAATACAACATCCATCATTTCGTGTCTGTTGTAAGGCTTGATCTTCCCACGATTGATCTGTCGGTTCATCGCTGAATAGGCTCCTAACAGTAATTGCTGACCGGTTTGACCTTTAGCGTAGAATGTTCTGGAAACCAAAACGCCGCCAAAAGAACGATTATCTAAAAGTCCACCATATTCTCGTGCGAAAGGAACACCTTGAGCCACGCACTGATCAATGATATTTCCTGACACTTCCGCCAGACGGTAAACATTGGCTTCTCGGGATCGGTAATCGCCACCTTTCACGGTGTCGTAGAACAATCTGTAATCAGAATCGCCATCGCCCTGGTAGTTCTTAGAGGCATTGATACCTCCCTGGGCCGCTATGGAGTGTGCTCTTCTGGGTGAATCCTGGTAACAGAATGTTTTAACATTATAACCGAGCTCAGCCATTGTAGCTGATGCACTTGCACCTGCCAGACCTGTTCCTATGACTATTACATCAATGTTCCTTTTGTTAATGGGATTGACAAGATTGATCTCATTCTTGTGTCTGGTCCATTTTTCACTTATCGGTCCTTCTGGTATTTTCGCGTCTAATTCTGCCATCATCATTTATTTATAAAGTTGAAAAATAGTGGTACAATGCGATGAACGCAAAGCCCAATGGGATTACAATGGAAAATGCCTTTGTAAATCCATTTAATGCTTTTGAATATTTATTGTTAAATCCTACCGTTTGAAAAGAAGAAGCAAATCCGTGAAGCAAGTGCAGCATGAGAAAAACGAACGCTAACACATAAATTCCTACTCTTACCGGTTGATGTGCGAACTTCTCTACAGTTTCATGGTGATAACGAAGTTGATTCTCTCCATCGATCATCATCGTGCCAGACATATCACCTTGAATATACTTGGTGTTCATCTCAGGTACCCAAAAATCATAAAAATGCAGTCCAAGGAACAATAGAACGGCTATTCCAGATATGATCATGTTCCTGGATATCCAGGGTGAATTTGAATTACCACTGAACTTCGCATATTTAACGCTTCTCGCTTTTCTATTCTGGTATTCCAGGATGAATCCCATCACAAAATGAAACACGACACCAAATATCAGTATCGGTTGAAGAACACCTTGCACTAGAATATTGGTACCCATGAAATGCGACCATTCATTAAAGGTTTCTGGACTGATCACCGAGGTAATATTTATTGTGAAATGTTGTGTGAGGAATACAATTAAAAATAAGCCGGACAACGCCATAGAAACTTTACGCGCTATCGATGATGATAATAATTTTGCCATCTATCTTTAAATTTTACACAAATTTAGTTTAGAAAAGCTTCATCAACAAGAATGTAAACGCATTTAATACTAATTTAGAATAGTTTTAAAAGCAGTTTTGCTCCTGTTCGATCCCATCGATGGTCTAAGATCGAGATCGGATATTTTTCTCTTGATAATACCTACATTTGTAAAAAAACATCTTATGCGATATCAACCTGTATCATCATCGCTTTTCACTAAGAACCGTGAAAAGTTCATGAAAAGAATGCAACCCAAAAGCCTGGCCGTTTTCAATGCTAATGATATTTATCCCATCGGTGCTGACAGTACAATGCCATTCGAACAGGATAGGAATCTATATTATTTAAGCGGTGTAGACCAGGAAGAAAGCATACTTGTATTATTCCCGGACGCTGCGGACAAAAAACACAGAGAGGTCCTATTTGTCAGAGAAACCAATGAACACATTGCAGTTTGGGAAGGTGAGAAATTGAATAAAAGCACGGCTTACAAGACCAGCGGCGTCAAAACCGTTTACTGGCTAAAGGATTTTGAGACGGTATTCCACGGACTCATGGCTCAGGCGGATACCATTTATATCAACACCAATGAACATTACCGTGCCGCCCATGAAACGCAAACCCGCGAAGACCGTTTCAATAAATGGGTCAAAGAAAATTATCCGGCACATAAGGTCGCCAAGTCCAATCCTATTTTACAGCATCTTCGCAGTGTAAAAGAGCCCGAAGAGCTAGAGGTTATGCAGCACGCTTGCAGGATTACTGAAAAAGGATTTAAAAGGGTCCTCGAATTTGTAAGACCTGGTGTCATGGAGTACGAGATCGAAGCAGAGTTCATGCATGAATTCCTTAGCAACAGATCTCGTGGTTTTGCCTACACACCTATTGTCGCTAGCGGGAGGAACGCCACTGTACTTCATTATATTGAAAATAAGAACCAATGTAAGGAAGATGAACTTATCCTTTTAGATGTTGGAGCTGAATATGCCAATTATGCCAGTGACATGTCTCGCGTAGTACCTGTGAACGGAAGGTTCACTGACAGACAAAAAGCGATCTACAATGCTGTAAAACGCGTTAAGGACAAGGCGACAAAATTACTGGTGCCGGGCGCATACTGGAAATCCTATCACGAGGAAGTAGGCGATCTGATGACCGATGAACTGCTGAACTTAGGTTTATTAGATAAAGCTGATGTTAAGGGTCAAAATCCCGACTGGCCGGCCTATAAAAAGTATTTCATGCATGGGACTTCCCATCACACCGGGTTGGACACACATGATTATGGCCTGTTACACGAGCCGATAGAGGCTAATCAGGTATTTACGGTAGAACCTGCTATTTATCTTCCGAATGAAGGATTCGGGATCCGCCTTGAAGATGATGTCGTTGTACAGGAAAAAGGTGAACCTCAGAACCTGATGAGAGACATTCCTATTGATATTGAAGAAATTGAAGATATAATGAACAACTAAGCGTATTCCAGGTCTAAGGTTGCAGTTTCTGTTTCAGGTGATGTTGCCACAACGTCAACACCTATGGTCTTCACCAGATAAAGCGGTGAAGGTGTGATCATATAAGGATATTTTAGCTTGATTTTTTGAATAGGCGATAATTGGCCGTTTATTATTAAGTTTCTAACGAACCTTGAACAGTTCGTACCTTTCAAAATAAACGGTCCGTAAGGCACTAAACCTTTATTCTTAAGATGTTTAGCCTGTGAGTAAGCCACGTCAAAATCAACGGGCAGTGTGGCGGCCATCAATTTCCCGTCGCATTCCGTTTCTTCTATCTGCTGTATATGCACCAGAATCGCATCGATATTAGTGATACTGCCTTGTTTAATATCCGCTTTAACATCAATGTTTAAAAAAGGATCGGACCTATCATCTCGCACTCGGCCATAATCGATAGGGGTTCCATATCGTCCAAAATCAAAATAATGACAATCACCATTAGCATTGACCAGAACAATAGCAGAATGACCCACGGCATAGCGGTCGTCTTTCATTACACCTGCTAATTTCATCAAATGATCATACCATGCGTAAGTACGCAAACATTTCTTTTCCGGCCAGCAAAGTACCAAAGCAAATCCATCTCGTGTTGATCCCATCATATCAATATTTATAATTTTCTCCCTTATCTTCTTCTAATTCAACCTGATGATTAAGCACGATCCTGTTCACAAAATTAAAGTAGGCGATGACCAGGGTCGCATCCAGGAAAGCCGCATCAGAAAGTCCAGATTTCTTTAATCTTCTATTGATGTTTTGACATTTACTCGATGAAGGGTCCGCAGTAAGCGCGACAGCCAATTCACAGAGCTGTTGATCAATCTCTGATAGCTTTAGTACTGAATGATCATCAGATAGTTGGTGGACATATTCATCATTTCTCCAGTACTTGTTCAACGCACTTCCATGATGATGAACGCAATATGCACAATTGTTTTCAGCCGATACCACCACGGCTATCATCTCACGCTGTGCTCTGCTCAAATCGGACCTGGCGAACATGATCTCCATATAAAGCTCCATGTGTTTAACGATGCTTTTCGGTCGTAAGCTTTGTATCTTGTGGACCTCGGCGATCTGTCCGCGCGATCTTTCAAGGTCGTTATAGACCTCCCTGAGTTCGCCAGTAGCTTCTTCCGGTTGAACAACTCGTATATTAGGCATTTTTTATTGCTTTTAAGATGGCTTTAACAGAAGGTCGATTCTTATAGTTCCTATCAAAGTGTCTCCAGATGATCTCTTTATGAGCGTTTGTGATGAACGTGGCCGGAACGGGTATTGGTTTACTTTTATCGCTATGCGCTTTTTTGAGCTTCGCGCCTAAGGCAATATTGTACATGCTCCTTTTTGCTCCATCAGGTTGATACAACCCGTCAAATTGTCCTGCGACCTTGTGTTCCTCGTCAATATCTATGAGGAATTCCGCCGTGGTCTTGTTTTTTGTTTCCCTTTGGCATTTGGGTCTCTTCTGTGAGATGGCAAGGACTTGCGCATTTAATTCCTTAATGAACGCATAATGAGCCTTCAATGTACTGAGATGTTCTTTGCAGATCGGACACCATTGCGCGCCATAGAAGACCACGAACAACTTATGATCCTTAGCTAAGAGCTTACTTAAACGAATATTACCTTGCTCATTGGGTTGAACCTTAAGATCATCAACAAGTTCACCTACTTCAAGACCGTTCACATCTTCTAGGTTTGAATATTCCAGTGCCTTCAGACTCGAGCTGAAGATGAACAAAAGTACTGATAAAATTTTTATTAACTTCATATTAGTAATTGACTAACAAATTAACCGATTTTGATCGAGATTAAGAATTTATCTGTATTAATTTTAGACCTGATCTTTAGATAAACCTTACATTTGAAATAAATGAGAGTGTTATGTTATTAAAAAAGGATGTAGTGATAAAAGGAAGCGATCAAAGGGATATCCTTATCGATATGACCTTTTCTGAAGCAGATAACCAGCCTGTAGTCTTGTTCTGTCATGGCTATAAAGGCTTTAAGGATTGGGGTGCCTGGCATTTGATAGCAGAAGCATTTGCTGAAGCTGGCTACTGTTTCGTCAAGTTCAATTTTTCACATAATGGTGGCACAAAAGAACAACCGATAGATTTCCCAGACCTCACTGCTTTTGGCAATGATAATTTTTCTAAACAGCTTTATGACCTGGACCATGTGATCCATTGGATAGGAGATCATTTTTCCTCAAATGAAAATATCGATGATAAAAACCTTTCGGTCATTGGTCATAGTCGCGGTGGCGGTGTTGTCATCATAAAAGCATCAGAAGATAAGCGCATTAAACACGTCATCACATGGGCGAGCATTAGCGATATCAAGTCCCGGTTTCCTCAGGGCGATGAACTTGAAAAATGGAAGAATGCAGGTGTTTATTATGTAAAAAATGGTAGGACAAAGCAGCAAATGCCGCATTTTTATCAATTTTATGAAGATTTCCTTCAACATCAAGATAGGCTCAACATTAAAAATGCCGTTCAAAATATAGATCAACCTTTGTTGTTCATTCACGGCAGTAAAGATCCCACGGTAAAAGTAGATGAGGCTTATCAACTTAAAGAATGGCAACCCGAAGCCAAATTAGAGATCATCGATAAAGCCGACCATGTGTTCAATACCAAACATCCATGGCATGAAGATAAGCTTCCAGCCGAAGCCACAGCCTTAGTACAAAAAAGCATTGAATTCCTTTCTGATAAATGAGGTAGCTGATAAGGTTGTATATTAATGGCTAATAAACTTTTACCACAAAGAAACAAAGAACGCCAGGAGAGCTACCCAAACTTTTCTACAAGAGCCAAAGATATATTAGAAAAGTAGCTCCGCCAGGGATCGAACCTGGATCTAAAGTTTAGGAAACTTTTGTTCTATCCATTGAACTACGGAGCTAGGTGAAGTTTGCAAATATAAAAAGTACCTGAACATTCAGGAATGCCTATATGTTAAATATATCCGCTAAAAGGTATAGTCTAAATTAACTTGATACGCTTTATAAGGATTCGCAAGTACCAACTTTTAATTTTGTCTTTTCTTGTTCACTAAAGCAATGACGGCCGCAATGACGATGCCGTTTGAAAGAAGGCTGAACAACATGTTCGTTGCAAATCTGTTAGCTGAATAAACATCCACGGATGCGCCACTTTGTTGTCTAAGATTCTCCATGAGGTCTGGTGAAACAAAAGCCGTAGCTGTATAACTGACAACCGGTGAAAGACCGGCGATCACCAATGATAGTATAGCACCTGAGAAAAAAGCCTGCTTCCAACTGATATTCCCTTGATAATAGTTGTACTTTTTATCCTTTAGGGCAAAATGATATAACAATGCTTGCGGCAGGATGATCAGAAAAGAGAACAGGCCTTCCCATTTGACATGTTGGTCATGAAGACCTAGAAACTTCTCCATATAAAACCATACGAATAATAGTATGATAAAATAAACTGCCCATTTGAACTCTATCTCGAACTTTCCCATCTATATATTATGAACCGCTTATTTTAAGACACATGATCCTCTTGCTGTAACACCCATTCGCCTTTTTCTATCATCGGTATAGCTTGTTTGTACTTAAGAGTTTTCTCTTCGCCTGTCTTTACGTTCTGGATGACTACACGTTCATTCCTACCTATTTTCGGTTTATCTCTAACAACGGTTTCCGTTACATTTTGCTGTCCGCCGGCATTCTGACCTGCTTGTCTGTTTTGTGCGGCTTGTTGATCAAGATTTTGAACCTCATCCTTCCTTGTTTTATATTCATCTTGTCTTCTTCTACTTCGCGCCTCACGAATATTGGATCCATCCTGTTGTGGGATCTCTCCTTTGTAGAGAAATGATATGACTTCTTTGTTCACCTCTTCTAACATCGTCTTGAAGAGTTCATAGGCTTCGAACTTGTAGATCAGCAGTGGATCTTTTTGCTCATGTACTGCCAATTGTACGCTTTGCTTCAATTGATCCATTTTACGAAGATGATTTTTCCATGCTTCATCAATGATGGCCAATGTTATATTTTTCTCAAAATCCTTAATGAGTTGCTCTCCTTTTGACTCATAAGCTTGTTTGAGGTTCGTGACGACCTGAAGGTTCTTTTGGCCATCGGTGAAAGGCACGGCGATACGTTCATACTTTTCACCCTGGGTTTCATATACATTACTTATCACAGGATAGGCTTCTTCTGCACTTCGTTTGATCTTTTGTTCATAATGCGCATAAGCATCTTCATTGAGCTTTTCTGTGATCTGCTGAACGCTCATTTTTTCGAATTCATCTTTAGAGATCGTAGGGTTCATTGAGAAGAAACGGATAACCTCAAACTCAAAGTTAGCATAATCATTGGCTTGCTTATTGCTATCAGTAACCACTTCTGCAGTGTCGAATATCATGTTCGCGATATCTATACGTAACCTTTCCCCAAATAGCGCATGATAGCGACGCTTGTAGATGACTTCCCTTTGAGCGTTCATCACGTCATCATATTCCAGAAGGTTCTTACGGGTGCCAAAGTTGTTTTCTTCTACTTTTTTCTGTGCACGTTCAATGGAGTTGGATATCATGGAATGTTGGATGACCTCACCTTCTTCTAAGCCCATTCTGTCCATCAACTTGGATATGCGGTCACTGCCGAATATGCGCATTAAATTGTCCTCCAGTGAAACATAGAATTGTGAACTACCAGGATCTCCCTGACGACCTGACCGACCACGTAATTGCCGGTCCACTCTTCTGGAATCGTGTCTTTCTGTTCCTACGATAGCCAATCCGCCAGCTTTTTTCACCTCGTCGCTGAGCTTGATGTCCGTCCCTCTACCGGCCATGTTCGTGGCAATGGTGACCACGCCTGCATTTCCGGCTTCAGCTACGATATCTGCTTCTTTTTTATGTCGTTTGGCGTTTAGTACATTATGTTTTATCTTTTTCATCTCTAACATCCTGCTCAAGAGCTCAGAAATATCCACTGATGTTGTTCCTATAAGGACAGGACGCCCTGCTCTGGAAAGCTCTACGACCTCATCAATGATCGCATTATACTTCTCGCGTTTGGTCTTATAGACCATATCTTGTTTATCTTTCCTAATGACCGGCTTGTTCGTAGGTATCTCCATAACATCAAGCTCATATATTTCCCAGAACTCGCCAGCTTCGGTTACTGCCGTACCGGTCATACCCGCTAATTTACGATACATCCTAAAGTAATTTTGGAGCGTAACCGTAGCAAAAGTTTGTGTTGCATCCTCGATCTTGACGTTTTCCTTTGCCTCTATGGCCTGATGTAGTCCGTCACTGTATCGGCGACCTTCCATGATCCTTCCGGTCTGCTCGTCAACGATCTTTACTTTATTATCTACGACAACATATTCCGTATCCTTTTCGAACAATGTATAAGCCTTGAGAAGCTGACGCATGGTATGAATGCGTTCGCTTTTTATACTGAAGTTCTTGTAGGCTTCTTCTTTTTTTTCGGCCTCTTCTTCTTTGGGAAGGTTCTGCTCTTCTATATTGGCGATCTCCATACCTATTTCAGGCATCACGAAGAAATCCTCATCCTTATCGTCTGAAAGGAATTCAACTCCGCGATCAGTCAGGTCTATTTGGTTGGTCTTTTCTTCGATCGTGAAATAAAGGTCTTCATCTACCTTATGCATTTCCTTATTGTTGTCCTGCATATAGAAATTCTCTGTTTTCTGCAGAAGCTGTTTCATGCCGTCTTCGCTCAAGAACCTTATAAGGGCTTTGTTCTTAGGTAATCCCCGATGGACTTGTAATAACTTGAAGCCTCCTTCTTTTGTATTGCCTTCTTTGATAAGTTCTTTGGCTTCCGCTAGTATCTTAGTGAGCTTTTTCCGTTGTTGATCGACGATCTGTGCGACCTTTGGTTTTAGTTCATTGAACTCATGATCATCACCCTTAGGTACTGGCCCAGATATGATGAGCGGCGTTCTGGCATCGTCTATCAATACGGAGTCCACCTCATCAACGATAGAGAAATTATGCTCTCGCTGAACAAGTTCTTCCGGTGAATGGCTCATATTGTCCCTCAGATAATCAAAGCCGAACTCATTATTCGTTCCGTAGGTAATATCAGCTTTGTAGGCATTCCTTCTTTCTTCAGAGTTGGGTTTATAATAATCAATGCAATCCACACGCATACCGTGGAACTCAAAGAGCGGAGCCATCCATAAGCTATCCCTTTTCGCCAAATAATCATTTACGGTGACAAGGTGTGCTCCGTTTCCGGTAAGGGCGTTCAAATAGAGCGGCAAAGTGGCCACCAGTGTCTTACCTTCTCCGGTTTGCATCTCTGCGATCTTTCCCTGATGCATAGCTATTCCCCCGATCAACTGAACATCGTAATGGATCATGTCCCAGGTGATGGGTTTGCCTGCAGCATCCCACTTATTATGCCAAATAGCTTTATCGTCCTTTAGCTCTATATAGTCTTTTTGTGCAGAGAACGTTCTATCATATTCCTGAGCTGTGACCGCTAAGGTCTCATTATGGAAGAATCGTTTAGCCGTTTCCTTAACGACAGCAAAAGCTTCTGGCAATATATCATTGAGCGAATCTTCTGATAGCTTATAACGCTTATCCTTGAGCTCATCAACACGTGCATAAATGGATTCCTTTTCTACGATATCCTTTTCGTTTTCCGCTTTTTCCAGTAGCTCATCGATCTGGGATTGAACGGAACTTGTAGATTCTCTTATCTTATCCTTGAAGGCAAAGGTCTTTGCCCTAAGTTCATCCAAACTGAGCTTTTCCAACTCATTTTCAGCTGCTTTTATTTTTTCTACGATAGGATTGATCGCCTTAAGGTCCTTCTTGTTCTTATCACCCACGAACATTTTTATTGCTGTGTCCAGTAAACCCATATTCAATTATTTATAGTCATTCAAAGATAACGAAAAAAAAAGGTCTCATTGAGAGACCTTAAATGTAATTTTAGTTCAAAGATAATACTTATCAATATTCATCCTCATTCCAAAGATAATCCTCATCCGTAGGATAATCTGGCCAGATCTCTTCGATAGAGTCATATGTATCTCCCTCATCATCAATGTCTTGAAGATTCTCTACCACTTCTAGTGGTGCACCTGTTCTAATGGCGTAATCTATAAGCTCATCTTTCGTGGCCGGCCATGGTGCATCACTTAGATAAGAAGCTAATTCTAAAGTCCAATACATAAAAATTGGTTTTTTGAAATTTTTGCAAATGTAATTTTTTTAGCTAACAATCAAGTTAGTATATCATTAAATAATGGATGCGAACTTTATTTAGAAGTATCTGGTATCCATTTGATCTCTTTACAATCAAGGTCTTTACTCAGTTTCCTGGACAGGACGAAGAGGTAGTCTGACAACCTGTTGATAAACTTCAAGATAGTTTCATCTAGGTCAACGTCCTGGTGTAATGCGGTAACCAGTCGCTCGGCTCTTCTGCAAACACAACGTGCGATATGGCAGTAGGATACCGTTGTATGTCCGCCTGGTAGGATGAAGTTCGTCATAGGTGGAAGGTCTTCATTAAGCTGATCGATCTCATCTTCTATTCGTTCCACGTCATTTTCTTGTAGCTCGGGTAGTTTTTGAACGGCTTTTTCCTTATCGGATTCAGTAGCAAGGTGAGACCCAATATTAAAAAGCCTGTCCTGCACAAATATCAGGAAATCCTTATGTTCTCCAGCAGTTTTCTGGTCACGCAGTAATCCTAAGTAAGCATTGAGTTCATCCAATGTGCCATAACTATCGATCCTTAAGTGGTGTTTAGCAACTCTGGTTCCGCTGAAAAGCGAGGTTTCTCCTTGATCACCACCTTTTGTGTATATTTTCATCTTTCAAGTGATTTTATAATTTTAAAAATACAACACTTGATCGGAATGGCGAAACTATATTTGATAGAGCTGTATCTTATGATGCGGTTTGGTTTTTTTGGTATACCTGAACACAAGCGTCATTGATATCGCTATCAGGTTGCTAATGTGTATCATCAGCATTATAACTGAAAGAAGAACTTTTGATATCAATAATCATAGTATCGGTTGAACAGGTCAGTACGCAGTCCAAAACTTATCCAGGTGGTATTATTATCAAAGGTCCTTGCATTATTTGTAGTAGCATCGAAATCCCTGTATATCGCTCGGCCGAACAATTTTAAATTCGTGATGGGATTGACGATAAAACCTGCTTCGAGTTCTGCATAATAGGAATTCACCCGATTACCCTGAGCTATGTTCACGCCTTCATCAGCGTTTCGGTTCGCTTCATCACCAAAGAGGTCGCTGCCGTAAAAGGGGTCGCTATCAGCTTCAGGCTCAAAACCGCGTTCGCCAAAAACGAATTTGGCATGACCATAGAACCTGTTCTTATTATAGCGTAATATCGCCAGGAGCTCCCTGAAATTCGCTCCCCAAAGATGCGCCATGGATTGTCCACTATGAACGAAGTTCAGTGTTTGTGTATTATGAGAATAAGTGAAAGGCCTCACTTGATTATATTCTAATTGGAAGTTCAGGTTGTCAATGGAAAACAGGTCGTAGTGCTTCAGCCCTAGTTGAAGACCGAACTTGTTTCGCCAACTCTTATTAAAGCTGGATATATCATCTGTGGCCAGTTCATCGATGAGAAATTGCCCATAGGTGTTCAATCTGTCGCTGAACTTATATTTATAGCTTAGACCCACAAGAGCTTTGCCGCCTTCCGTGCCTGTTGAGAACTCTACCATCTGATAAAAGATCATAGGGTTCAAATAGCTGATATCAAAACCTCTGTTCGCTTCGTTCTCCCATAAGACCGCTTCAAAAAGACCGATGTTCAATTTCTTAGTCACATTGTAGCTAAGGAAGTGCGTGGCCATGAACTTTGTGGTATAGGCACCTGAATCCGTTAAACTTTGTGTGTCCCTTAGCGACATCCAAGTGTTCGTATACTTGATCTTCCAGAACTCAGTATCTACCTTAAAATAGGGTTGTGGCGAAGCATTGTCACTGGTGAAAAGCGATCGATAACCATCCCCTATAAAATTCTTGCCCATCCCTAGTTCAAAATAAAAAGCATCCGACGCTTCATAACCAAGATATCCTTCTGTAACCGGATAATCAAAGCCGTCGTCCTTGAAGGATTTTCCAACTCCACGTCCAGGTACAATGGCTTCCCAGCCGTCTACTGGAGCCAAACTTCTAGCAAACCTGTTGTAATAATCTGCAAATCTTCCCTGACTTTCAAATATGGAACCGTAGAAGGTGAACCTTTCTCCTATTCCTCCCTGTACATAGGCAGCTCTTGTGTTATTATAAGTGGTATTGAAAGCGGCATCAGCATCGCTCCCTAATTGAAGGTCGGCGGCTATATCAAAGGTCAGCCAGTATTTATCGGTTTGGAAAGCTGCAAGGTGCTCATTGAACAATTTCCTGCTGAACCAGCTATCTACATCGTAGTTCATCTTTTCCCTTTTTTTTGAGAAATCATAATAAGGATCGACCTCGTTGAAACGATAGGACTTTGTAGCCGTATGGGAATTAGTCCCTACAAGGTTCATGTTCTGATCGAACCTATTGTAAAGTTCATGGGAAAAAGGTATCCTCAGCGGTCTGTTATATTCTATCTGCTCATATTCATCAGGTTGCGCCTGCTCATATTCTTTTTTTAGAGGAGTATCTGTGTCTTTTGACTGGTCAGTTCCTTCTTTAATGAATGGATTGTCTTCAGATCGGTAGGTCTTAGCATTAAAAGGGATCTTTAAAGGCATCCTTAGCTGATAGTAGGTAGGCTCACCATTATATTTTGCAGGTTCTATTTTTGGCATTTTCTCAAAAGCAGATTCCAATGCATTGATGATGGACTTATGCTCAGCATTAACGTATATGGTGTTGAACTTCCCTTCTTTGTCTATTTCGAAAAGTACGAATGCATTTCCTTCATAATCCTGTTCTTTTACGATCGTTGGTTCATCATAGAAAGACAGCAGGTACTCTTGTAAAGTGCGCCTGAAACAATTTTCCCTTTCGCTTGATCTTATGTTCTTACAGTTGTCGAACTTTGGTGTGGTTGTTTCGCTAGAAGTACCTTGAGCCTGGACCTTTAAAAGAACGACGGAAAATAGAATCCCGATGAGTATTTTTTTAGCCATGGAAGGATAGGTAAGAGATTATTTATTGAGAAAATAAGTATATATAAAAATCTCGACCTTTTGCAAGGTCGAGATCTGGATATGATAGATGGTTTTTATCAATCCTGTATCTTGAAGGTGATAGGTAATTGATAGATAACTCCTACGGCCTTACCTCTTTGTTTACCGGGTTTCATTTCAGGCAATTTCTTAACCACGCGCTCGCCTTCTTCTTCTAATTTAGGATGATTGGCTCTAGCCCTAACATCAACTATTTGTCCGTTCTGATCTATCTTGAACTGAACATAGACTCTGTTAACACCTGAAAGGCCCAGATCAGAGCCTAAAGATGTATCAAATCTTTTGTTCACGAACTTCCTGACCTTTTCGCTCATACATTTCTTTCGCTTATCATTGGAAGTGTATTTTTCACAACCCGGGAATACCGGCACATCCTGAATAGCGGAGAATGGGACATCTTCAACGACTTCTTCTACTTCCTGTACCTCTTCGATTTCTACTTCTTCCTCCTGATCGGTCTCTGTAGATTCGATCACCACTTCTTCTACCTCTTCATCGTCTTCAACGACCTCGATCTTTTCGGGTGCAGGTGGCGGTGGTGGTGGCGGTGGTGGTGGTTGTTTTATTTCTGTGATCGGCACTTCTTCCTCTTCTAGTTGGTCCATGTTGACCTTGCCGGTTTCAATTTGCTCCTTGTCATAGGTTTTCCATTCGATAAGAGCAAGCGAAACGCCTAGCATAATGAAAAGACCAATGGTAAAGAACAGAAAGCTGCTCCTGTTCAAGTCTGCTTTTGGATTTTTTTTAGGTTCCATAAATCAGTTTTAAATTGTGCACTAAATTATAAATTATTTACAAACTACAAACAGTCTATTCAAAATGCCTTATTCCTGACTGGTATGAATAGTGTCGTTGCCAGTATGACACCTATTGTATTAGCTATCATATCCTGATAATCGAGCAATCTGTAGTCCGTTAAGGCTCTCTGAAGAACTTCAATAACAATGCCAAATAGGATCAATCCTATAACAATATAGAATAAAAAATTAATTTTAAGTTTTTTGTTCCTTATCTTAAAGTATGCGATCCAACTTAATGTGAGAACGAAATAAGCAAATGTATGATAATACTTATCCATTTGCTTGACTTTAAGATCCGGTAGGTCATCCAAACGAATAAGGGAAAGGAATAGTATACTGAGTGTAACGGAAACCGCTATCAGTAGTATAACCCTAACCTTCAACGTGTGATCGATAGGCATCTGCGTCCAGTAATTGGTCCAGCTCAGTTTCATCTGTGATCTCGAACTTGATCATCCAGCCTTCGCCATAAGGATCCTCGTTCACTTTTTCTGGTTCATCCTCCAGGTCTTCGTTAAATGCTATAACCTTACCACTTACAGGTAGAAAAAGGTCTGAAACAGTCTTTACCGCTTCTACAGTACCGAACACCTCATCTTTGTCCAGTTCTTCATCTACGGTCTCTACTTCTACGTAAACTACGTCTCCTAGTTCACCTTGGGCAAAATCAGTGATACCCACTGTAGCTGTTTTACCTTCTATCTTTACCCACTCATGGTCTTTAGTGTATTTAAGTTCCTCTGGTAAGTTCATCTTTCCTATTTTTAGTTATTAAAGTTATACGTTAATGTAAATCCGGTTCTGATCGTTGTTTGTGGAAAAATAGTTGAAATATCATTTTGCGAAAATACATGATTATAAAAGAACAAGACTTCAAAATTCTTAGTAAATGCATAATCCGTCGTAAAGTTGATGTTCCAAATGTCCTGGCCTGAAGTGATCCTGTTATTTTCTACGTCCAGAGACCTAAGAATGGTTTGATTAGAACGCAGGGAAACATCTAACTGAAAGTTCAGGTCACTGCTAAGTACTCTTCTCCTACCTTCAAATTTTGTTACTACTTTGACGTCTCTAATCCTGTATCCAAAGCCTGCTGTATATTCATTGCCTTTTATCTCGGTCATGACATTGTTATTGAAACTCAAGGATAGATTCCTGTCTCTTTTTATCTCGGCTAATATACTTAATGAGTTCTTCATCTCAAAATCAACACTTACCAGTGGATTGAACTGTTCTACAAGGTTCATGTTATTAATGACCAGCTCGTTAAGGAAGTTGCCGTTCTGGTCACGGTTAAAGGGATCAAAAGGATTATTCCTGTTGTAGTTGAGATTGGACTGGAATTGATTGATCGTATAAGTAGATTGATAACCGTGTTCAATAGAAAATCTGGTGAACCTTTCCTTAAACCAATCTAATTGCATTAATCCCGTATATTTTAAATCCCAATTGGGAAGAGGAATATCCCTAAAGGTAGATAAACTGACGTCTTCAGGGTCCTGATCCGTATAAGCTGATAAGAATGATGGTATCAAGACTGCCTGACTCGTAGGACCAAAACCTTCTGGAAATCCATCCTCATCGATATTATCCGGGTCATTGAGATCTATACCGGCCTGAGTTGCTAATCTATTGGCCACTACCAAACGATTTTCACGGAACACTTCGAAGTTCTCTGATTCTTCTCGTGTACTTTCGTTAAAAGCAGTACGGATCATATTAGTAGATATCGAAAAATTACCAAACACATTAGGGGTTAAGGATTGATAGTCCAGGGTTTCCGGACTAACCTGGAAATTTTCCGTATAAGTTTCAGAATATATGCGATTCCCTCTAAGGTCGATGGTCAAACCTTTAATTGGTCTTATCGTTGCCGAAAAGTCAAAACTTTCGTTTTCCGTGGACGTATATTGTTCGTTGAATTGTTGATATGTGGTTAACCAACCATTGGTCGCGGCAATTTGCCTGACATCTTCTTGTAGTCCAAAGGTAAATCCAGATGAAGGTTTTAAGGTCCCTATATATCCTACATCCTGTAGATATCCTGGTAGGAAAATACCATTATCACGCGTATAATTTCCCTGAACCTGCTTAACCATTCCGAGGATGTCTACACCTACATTGAACAGCTTATCTCCAAAGCTGAGGTCACCTTTTTCTATCTCTGTTGAAGAATCCGCATTGGATCGTCTTACATTCCCACCTCGACGATCTCCCTGAACTGAAGACCTTATGCCATTTTGAGCATTATCATTCTCATTTCCGGTCTTCTTTTCCAGGCCAATATAGCTGTAAAGGGTCGACATTGAGAAAGTTGTGTTGATCTGATGAGAGGAAGAGTTTTGTACTGTATTCCCTACATTAGGGATATCATCCAGGTTCCTTCTTATCTCAGAACCCTTTTGCCACTGAAAATCACCGGTATAGGAATACTGTGCCTGAATGAACTCTAATGCTGGTATCTTATTTATAGGTAATGTATAGTTAAGCTGAAGGCTTTGTTTAAGCCGATTAGGTACACCAACGTTGAAAAAGTCATCAAAGACACCTACGGAATTATCTTGTTCATTATTTTCGTCAATGAAATTCCTGACTATCCTATTATTATTGGCCTGAAAATTAAAATTAAGATTATCGGTTAGATTATAATTGATCGCATAATCCCAATCATAGAAAAAATTACGCTGATAGAGCTTTGGCAAAGGTAGGCTACCCTCGGTAAGATTGAACTCCCGGAAGCGTAGTTCGCTATAATCCCTGCTTATGGATGTATTGACCGTTATTTGTGTGGGCAAGGGATTGAAGTTAAAATCTTTCAAGATCTTGAAATAATCGCTTTTGTCAAGGAAATCAATTTCTTTAAAAGGTTCTAATTTCAGGTCCGGGAGATTATACTGGTAATTAGCACTAACGTCCACATTTTGCTCCAGGGACTCACTGATCTCAAAATCCCTGTGATCGGTCTGATTATAAGTACCTGAAAAGGTAAAGTTCTCAATATCATAAGGCATAGGCGTACTTTCATTGTTCATGCGCTCTTTGCGTAGACCTATAATGCTGATGTTCTGTCTTTTCGTGTAATTCTCTGCTCTTTCCCTGAAACTTTCTCTTAGCTCTGGATCAGCGGTATTGTCCAGAAGATTATCAAGTTCTATGTCCAAAAGTACGGGGTCAAACTGAGGTGTGATCAGCTCTTCTCCTATCTCGTAGTTAAACGGCACCTTAACTCCCCAATCCTGAGGTAAAAGTTGCCCTAGATTGATGGCAGTATTAACCGAGTATTGCTGAGTATCCTCTCTACTCCTTTGATTAGGACCTTGCTCTATACTTCCAAATCCTATGGTGTTCCTGCTGGCCGTACCCGTAATATTGGCAAAGTCTGCGATGTTCGTATCAAGGTTAAGCACTGATGCCCAACCGCCCTGGTTCTTGAGTTCTTTCAAACGTAGTTCATTAAACCAGACCTCACCGGAAACTTCCTGACCACTGGCATTTTTCAAGCCTAACATGATCACACGTATCTCTCCAAAGCTAGGATTCCCTTTCACACCGACCCTTAGTTGTCCCGGTTGGTTCTCATTGCTTATGTTCAGGTCTTCATCGAAAAAAGTAAGGTCTAGATTGCTGATCGCATCATCACCCAGTACGGTGGATTTTACGTTTTGAAGGAGCTCTAAAGGCAGTTCAAGGTCATTTTCAGCCGGCCAGATAGCTCTTGGCGCCGTAGCATCCGGTTCTGACACTTTAAGCGGAACTTCTATTTGATAAAAATTGTCTGTGAAATCTATGCCCATTCTTATAAAAGCAACCAGCTCGTCATCCTCTAAACCTCCATCAGGTGGTGGAAGTGCTTCCGCATGAAGGAACATGTCCAGGGTCTCATACTGTCTCATGTCCACGAGATAATTCTTGAAAACACCTCTGGAATCGTCAGGCTGGAGTTTTTTAACCGTTAAGGACAACGATTGCTCATCATTTCTCACGGAAGTATTGTTATTGATGAATTCTTCTCGCCTTACGCCAGGTGGAGTTACATAATTGGTCGTTACTTCCTCACTGACGGCTTCAACATTAAAAGTGGTATTCCCTATCGTAGGATCGTTCCCTTCTGGAACGATAGGTTGGTCATAAGTAAGATAATCGCCGCGTACCAGGTCTAAACTACCTAATCGTAATACGGTTCTTTGTTGGAAATCGGTCATGTACATCCGCATGAAGCGTATAGATCGTAGATCAGCTATTCCGCCTACAGAAAATTCACTGTCTGTCCTTAAGGGAACGCGAAATTGCACCCATCTAACCGGTATCTCGTCACCGGTCTGCGTAGTTACTGTTTGTTCTCTGATGTCAGTGATGTAGTCCTCTTCGATCCCGGCGATATTACTTGTATTATTGTCTACGCTCATAGCAGGGAAGAGTGGCACTTCATACTCAAAATAACTATCTATGGTGGTCATCGTGTTATCCCGGTTGACATCTTCAACATCAGGAAAAGGAGAATTGCCTCTAAAGTCTTCTGTAACTTCCACTGGATTATTCCCTTCCGTTCCATTGAAGTTCTCATACCGCTCCAGGACATTACCGTCTTCGCTCAAATAGAAACCATAGTTATCATTAGAAGGATCTTCCAGATTAGCAAATGCAGGGAATTTATCAGCTTCATCCTGATCATCCAGACCGTCAAAACCTACATCTTGATTAGCTCTTTGTTCACCTTCTGTATCAAAAGCATAGACGAGCGACTGGTTGGCCGGCAATTTAGAGAATTCCGTTTCTAATGTATTGGCTGTTCCTCCATCCTCTGGAAGCCCGTTCTCGTATTGTTTTCTACCATCTTTAAGGATATCTTCGCTCATACTCCCAAAGTTGAGCACTAATTTTCCACCGTTATTAGTGGCGTTCTCTTGATAGATGAAAGGGTCCATCACCCAAAATTCAACGAACTCAACATTCGCACGTTCAAAGTTCGTGGTTTGCATTCCTCTCATGATCCCTCCAAAGTTATCTTCTGGTTCAGGTAAGGTGTTATCTGTAGCTTGTGGGTTATAATTGTACATTCCTCGTTCATCAGGTCTGTAATCAAGGTCTAAGGTGAAAATGGTCTGCAATTGACCTGGAACGAGGTCTGTGTCTGGAAATAGCTCATTGATCAACACTCTTCTGGCCTTCCAGTCTGATATGTCTTCATCGGATATACCTTGCGGTCGCTGGCTGCTGTAAAAAATAGGGTCGATGGCGTGCCAATTCAATTTCGCCCGGAAATTATTGATGCTCAGGTCGTCATTAGCATCGTAGTTCCCGTTCTGGTCATTGGGTCCTCTAAAACCTACGGGAACACTTGATAAGGTCCACGGATCGGGATTGAGCATGGATATCTTGGTTTGCGAACCTTCAAAATCATCTACGAATGATGTCGCTTCGTTCTGAAAATTATCCCCTTTAGGAGTTCCCGGTTTCAGGTATGCAAACTCGCCGCGAATTGATAAGTTGGAAGGGACTTCCGTTTCTATATTGGGTAATTTGTTGACCATTCGCGTTAAGAAAGGAACTTCCTTATCGTAATTAAAGTTAAAGCCGTACATCGTATTATTGATCGGTTCACTACCAAAGTCCGCCTTTTGGGTAATCGGTCGCTCATTCAAATTGAGGAATGTTCCACCAAGTAGCAGCTCGTCACTAAACTGATGTTGAACATCGACTCCCGTAAATCGCTTTGTTTGTTGACCGAATAGCGCATTGTTTTCAGTTGATACATTAATAGGAGTATCAGAAGCCTTTAACGCCTCATTGATGATCTTAACTAGACCTAACTCATAGTTGACCACGTAATCTACACCTTCCTGAAGGGTTCTTCCACCGGCCGTTACCGTGACAGAGCCACGCGGAACATTAAAAGAGCCTATGGGAATACCTTCCTGTGAAGATGCTTTGTATCTTCCCTTGAGCTGGAACTTGTTCTTGTCTGCACCTAATTGAGAAGCTTGTATCCTTGTGGTCTCATATAAGCTCCTGAAAACATACTTTTCCTGATTAGCGTTATAAGTGTCTGGATCATTATAATCTTCGGGACCAGCACCAGGATCATCATCTAGTTTATTGAACAAATATCTACCGAAGGGTTCCACTTTTGTGAACTTTATCAAACCATTTTGTTTGTCAACGGTAATACCATCCACGAAATCAAAGAATCCGTCTCCTGACTGAATGGGATCATTATTGATGTTCAACTGGTCCAGCTCGAAAACCTGTAACAGGTTGCTATCGGCGACATCATCTGGTAGTTCTTCGTTCGCACCTTCTGCCGGTGTGATAAAATTGACGGGTTGTGGGTCAGAATATAATATGTTGAGTCTAAAACCCTCTTTTTCCAGTTGATTCGCATCCAGGCTATAGAAGTTCTTCATCATAAGGTCCCAGGAAGGTTCGTTAACACTTACGATCGGGCTTTTGAGCATCTTTACGATGAGGTTTTGACTCAGCGGGACCTGTTGTACTTCTTGGCCTTGCTGGTTGTTAGGATTTTCCGTTGTTTGGGTAGCATCTACGCCATCGTTGGCAAATTCACCTACCTGATATACTTCACCATTAGAAGTATACTGAAAGGCCACCCCTAATATTTCATCATTGCTCAGACGTTGATTAAGCGTAATATAGCCTAATTCCTCATTGAGCGTGTATTGGTTTGGGGATAGCTCTCTGGCGTTTTCCAATTTACCATAATCAACACCTTCACTTATAAAACCTGATGCTGGGCCAAAACCCTGACCTATGGATGATATATCACGAATGGCTTCTGTGAGGATCGTTGATCCTGGACCTGTTATGGCCTCTGGATTGAAATCATTATTACTATTATCCGGTAAAGGGTTCTGATCGTTGATGAAGTTGGGCACTGGTGGCGAAATAGGTTCACCTTCTTCATTTAAGAAAAGTCCTATATTATCTGGATCTGATTCTCCCAGATCTTGTATGGCCACAAGATTTCTGGCATTTTGAATACTCTGCGTGTTGTTGTTCCTGTTGGTCACCCAGACTTGTATCCGCGTAATTTGTACGTTACTGTTAATGAACGGATAATTCTCTAATGCTTCATTATACCTGTCCCTAAAATATTGGGACAAGAAGAAGTGCCGATTTTCATCATAATCCAATATGAACTGCTTAAAGTCCTGGATGGTGGACTCCCCTTGTGCCGTTACATTGTTCCTTTCTGAATTAAGTTCAGAGAATACACCGGTAATGGTCGTTTTTCCAAACTGGAACTGGGTTTTTACCCCAAAAAGACTTTGCGCTCCCTGTATTAACGAACTGTTCAGCGGCATGTTCACATTACCTACCTCTATTTTCCTGAGAATATCATCTTCCGTTGGTGTGTAGTCCAATTTTATCTGATTCTGGAAATCAAAGGTGGATTGCGTATCGAATTGTGCGCTTACGTCCAGTCTTTTCCCTACTTTACCATCTATGCTCAAGTTGATCTGTTGATCGAACTCAAGGGAAGTATTAGCTTGATTCCGGGGTGATAATGATGGGTTATCTTGCTTTGAATAAAGAACTCCCAGGTCAACGGATACGGAACCTTGTGGTGTGATATCTATCTTATTGCCACCAAATATGGTCTCAAAGAAGGTGTTGTTAACATAAAGCGTTGGAATAAGGTCTTTTTGGTCTTCTTTATTCTTGCCATCAACAGCTTGTGTCTTCTGGTAGAAATATTCTTTCATCTGTTCTTTCATGAGCCTTTTCCTAAACTCTTCCGGCGTTAAGAACAAAGGAAAGTTCACAGAGACCTCTCCTATTTTTCTGTCCAGCACATATCTGTCCAGAAGCGGGTCATAAGTATATTGTTCACTGATGCTGGGCGCATCCTTTAATTGAAGTTCTTTTATAGAATATTGTGTTTCAGTGGTATCCTGCTCTTCCTCCTGAGCGTATAGTTCATAGCTCGTAAGACCTGACATGATCAAACTGGCAATAAGAATATAGGGATTAGGAATCAAGGACTTTGATCTCACCAAGTGACTATAGGTTTTTTAGGGCTTGTTTTACAATAGCTTCGATACTGGCATCGGGCTGATCTTTCATGATCTTAACAATTACTCGTTCAGCCTGTTTTTTTGCGTATCCAAGTGTTTCTAGGGCTGATAACGCTTCATCCCTATTAGTATTGCTTTGAAATGTTAAAGTTTTAGCTTCTTCGGTGGATTCGATCTTGTCTTTTAGGTCGATGATCACTCGTTGGGCTGTTTTCGCTCCTATTCCCTTAACAGCTTTTATCGTAGCATCATCGCTCGTGGCTATCGCATGCGTAATCTCATCAGGAGATAGTGAGGAGAACATCAGTCTTGCCGTATTTGCTCCGATACCGGAAACACTTATCAATTTTCTGAATATTTCCCTTTCCTGCCGGGACATGAACCCGTACAAGGTATGAGCGTCTTCCTTGACCTGAAGGTGTGTAAAGATACTTATGAACTCATCATCTGGAAGTTGCTCATAAGTATAAAGGGAAATATTGATAAAATAGCTGATACCATTACAGTTGATAATGATATGCGTAGGGTTTTTTTCCGTTAATCTACCTTCGATCTTTGTGATCATACCTTCTGTTTAAAAGGCTCAAAAGTAGCAAATTATTTGAAAGGGGAAACGATATATAACTTATCTGGCTTTAGCTTTTTTTGATGGACCGGCTATGAAATCCTTAAGGTAAAAGGGTTCAAAGTAGGCCGTATTCACAAATTCCTGGTTCTGGTAGGCTTCAAAGGCAGGAGCTATCATCTCTTTTGCACTCGGCAATGTTTTTATCGTTGTGCATTCTCCTTTTGTAAGTTCATTCCATTTTTCTACCGCATTTCCTATAAAAGCGACCTTCTCGACTGATGTGTATTCCTTAAAACTATCACTATTGAGGATTTTCGTATGTGGCTTTTCTAATAGTTGATATCGGTCATCAAAAATGGCCGTATAAACTTCCATCTTCCTTGCTTCTAAAAGTGGGATGATCTTTTGATATCCCTTAACCTTACGCGCGATAATTTCTAATGTGGAAATGCTGATCAGTGGTATATCTAAAGCGTAACATAGCCCTTTTGCAGTGGCAACGCCAATTCTAAGGCCGGTATAGGAACCTGGCCCTTCACTTACGGCTATTGTGTTAATATCCTTCAATCCCATACCAGCATGCTGAAGGGATCGGTTGATAAAACGCTGCAGTTTTTCAGCATGACTGAACTGCTTGTCGTTCTCTTCGACCAATGCGATACATTGTCCTTTAGTGGCAACGCTCACAGAACAATTCTTCGTAGCAGTTTCTATATGAAGTATATTAGCCATTATTCATATTCAATGGGTCTTTCACCAAAATAAAGCTCTAAGACCTTTAATCGGAAGATGTAGTTGTATTTAGCGTTGGTCAGTCTATTCTTCGCTTGTGTTAGGCTTAGTTGGGATTGCGCAAAATTAACGCTATTGATCATACCCACTTCAAAACGCTCTTTAGCATATTCAAATGCTGTTTGCTGTGCCTTCACTGACTTTTGCGCCGCTTCATAAGACCGGGCAGCTCCCTGGGCGTCAACATAAGCCTGGTAAACATTGGATTCCAGGTCTAATTTTGCTTGCTGCAAATTGTATTCAGAGCGCATGACATTCACCTTACTTCTTTCTACTTGATTTCTTGTAGCATTTCCATTAAAAATAGGGATGTTTAATTGGACACCATAAGAGGTTCCCTGGTTCCTGTCCAGTTGGTCGAAAAAGTCCAATGGTTCGAGAGCTAAGGTCTCAAAGTTAGGTGCAACCACTGTTTCTCCAGTAGATTCTACTACACCGATTTCCTGAGTAGGGTTATCTTCATCTATTCCACCTCTACCAAATCGCTCCCTACTGGATTCTCTGGTATTAAAGTTAACAAAACCACTTAAGGTAGGATAATAAGCTCCTCTGGCGATCTGAAGGTCTTTTTCTGCTATGGCCAGGTTCTGCTCGGCAATCTTTACTTCATATCGGTCTTTTTTAGCTTCCTGTATGATCTCTTCTGGTGTTTTGTTCAATAAAGGTGTAACTGGAATATCATAGGTGTCATCAGCAATTCTGAAGTTTTGATAATCTTCTATAAGAAGGATCTGTGCCAGGTTGATCCTGGCTATCCTAACATCGTTCTGGGCAACGACGATCTGTTGCTGTTCATCCGCTGATGTTGCTTCTAGCTGGAGCAGATCTCCTTCTGGTAATGTTCCTGAGTCAATTTGCGCCTGTGTCTGAGCTATCTGTTCTTGCGTAACCTTGTTTTGCTCTTTCAGGTTTTCCAGGGTCTGCTTGCTAACCAATATCTGTAGATACGCATTAGCCACGGATAATACAATATCGTCCTTCATCTTGTTGAGTGAATATTTACCCGCAAGTTGGGCTAGCTTGGCTCTGTGCACCTGTCTAATATTTGCTAATCCATCGAACAATGTGATACTGGCAGTGGCTCCTGCAGAAAAGTTCCTTACCGTCTGGTTTTCTAATACACCAGTAGTTACGTTCTGCGTTAGACCGGATGCCCATGAATTACTAAGGTTAGCATTAACACTAGGCAGGAGATTACCTATCGCATCACTTTTATCTATATCTGCGTTCTTTACGTCCAGCTCAGATTGTTTGATGGAAATATTGTTATCAATAGCATACTGGATGCAGGCTTCTAAGGTCCATTCTTGACCATCGGTCTGAGCACTGCTAAAGCTTATGGATAATAATAGGATTAAGGAAAGTAGTACTTTCATGTAGATTGAATTTAAGATTATTGATCGATTATCTTCTCCCTGGTCTTCCTTCAGACTTCTTTATTTTACGCCATACCTTGATCTCGTCTTCCATGGATATTCCATCTTTGACCTGCACATATATACCGTCGCTGATACCTAGCTCTATATCTTGCTCTCTATATTGTTTAGGACCCGTTTTTATCTCCACGAAGGGTTCGTTCGTTTCTTCTCTGAACTGGACTAAAGCTTCCTTTATCGATATAACATCCTTGGCCTTATCCAAAATGATCGAAGCATTCGCACTAAGACCGGCACGGATGAAACTATCCCCTTCAAGGTTCAGTGTACCCTCTATTTTGAACTGTACGGCGCTGTTCTCTTCTACACCTTTAGGGGCGATATAATCCAGGGTCGCATCATAGGTTTTGTTCTCTATAGCTCCTACGGTGATCTCAAGCGGAAGTCCTTCTTCTATTTTGCCCACTTCAGATTCATCGACTTTTCCCTCAAAGATCATATCATTGATATCCGCGACATTGGCAATAGTCGTACCTTCGTTGAAATTGTTCGCCTGTATGACCTGATTTCCTTCTTTTACTGGGACATCAAGCACCATACCGTTAATGGTGGACTTGATCTTTGTCGTGGCAGCATCTCCTATGCCTTCTGTCGTACCGGTTTTCACGATCTCAAAGTTCTCCTGAGCTGATTCCAGGTTTTGTTGAGCGATCTCATATTGATTGACCGCATTATCAAATTCATTTTCTGAGATCACGCCTTTTTCAAAAAGTTCTTTCTGTCTATTAAAGACCTTTTGCTGATTCTTAAGATTGATCTCCGCTGTCCTGATCTGGTTCTTGGCAGCGTTTAAACTATTGACATCAGGAACGACTTCAAGCTTGGCGATCAGTTCACCACGTTTCACTTTCTCTCCTGCTTTTACGAATATTTCATCAATGATACCAGATATATTGGGTTTAATGGGAATCTCTTCTCTGGGAACGATCTTCCCTGTAGCCACGGTCTTTTTTACAATGGTCTTCTTTTGCGGTTCCTCCGTATCGTAGGTCACCGGAGGTTCATTGTTCTTTTGATAAAAGTAGTACAATGCACCTCCAAAAGATAAGATGATCAAAACGAGGATAATAATGGTGGCTGTCTTTTTCATAAATTAAGGAATTGATATATGTAAATATTTATATGTATTGGTTTTTTTATCATTCTGTTCTAAGGGCATCTACAGGTTTAATTCTTATCGCGTTCTGTGCTGGTATGAAACCCGCAAGCAGGCCAGAAAACAACAATATGAACATGGCAGTGACAATGACACTTAGTTCCACACTGGGGTTAAGGAACATCACTTCTGCATCAGCTTCTGATGCCGATGGTAGTATTGAATTGACAATGGCCAATAAACCAGAGGCAAATGCAATTCCGGCCATACCGGATACAAGCGTGAGCACGATGGATTCTAATAATACCTGACCTCTTATTTGCCATGGCGTTGCACCCAATGCTCTGCGAACACCTATCTCTTTCGTTCTTTCTTTAACGGTGATCAGCATAATATTACTTATCCCGATGACACCAGAAAGAAGTACTAATATTCCCACAAAATAAGCAACGATATTTAGCGCTGTGAACAACCCTGATATTTTTTTAAATTGTTCATATAGATCAAAATTACCTATCGCCCGATCATCTTCTGGACTTATTTTGTGTCTTTTCTTAATAACACTAAAAACCTCGCTTTTTAAATTGGTGATAGAATAACCGTCTTTTGCAGTAACTGCCATCCAGCCTACACGATCACCCGTATTAAAGGCTTGTGAGAATGCTGTAAACGGCACAAATATAGTGTTTTGAGCCTCCTGAGCATCTCTTCCCATCCCGCTTTTCTTCTTATACATACCAACTACCATGAAATTGACGCCCTGGATTTTTATGTAAGTGCCTATTATGTCTTCATTTATCTTATATAATCCATCTCTAACTCCTTTACCAATGACGGCCACTTTACGTCTTTCTTCAATATCATTTTGATTGATGAACCTACCTTCTAATATATCCATGGGTTCCTGATTGATAATATCAGGGTAATCCCCGTTAACGGTATAAGCACCGGTTTGTAAACCTCTAACCACATTGTTAGCGCCGCCCCAGCCACCAAGCCTATTCCTGGGAAGTACGTATTTTAAACCATCTACATTATCTTTAACAGCCTGAACATCCTCGGTTTCAAAATTATAACGTCGTCCTTTGGGTAAACCTTTATAAGGCTTAGATATAGTTTGGCTCCACATAAACATAGAATTTGTGGCAATGCCTGAGAAACCTTGTCTTACACCGTTTTCTAATCCGTTACCGGCTGCCAGTAACAATACCAAAATAAAAATCCCCCAAAAAACCCCAAATGCCGTTAATACCGTTCTAAAGGGATTAGCCGTTAGCGATTCTAGTATTTCACTCCATTTGTCTTTATTAAACATACTATTCGTCTCTTAATGCTACTATAGGTTTTATCTTGGCTGCTTTTCTGGCAGGAAAAAATCCTGCTAATGCACCCGCAATAACTAATAATCCAAGTGTTGTTACAGCAATATTTAAATTGACCTCAGGGTTTTTAATAAATTCAGTATCTATTAAAGGCCCTAAATTTTCAAGTAAGATCAACCCTAAAATTAAGCCTATAAAACCTGCAATGGTCGTTACAAAAATAGATTCATGTAAAACCATACCAATAATAGAAAACGGCTTAGCACCCAGGGCTTTTCTTATCCCGATCTCTTTTGTCCTTTCTTTTACAATAATGAGCATGATGTTACTCACACCAATGATACCGGCGAATAAAGTTGCAACTCCTACTGACCAGAAGAAAAGTGATATAACACTGGTTAGGTCATAAAAGCGTTTTGTTTCTTCTATCGTACTTCTTACGCGAATTCCACTAGCATCGCTAGGGGCAACCTTATGAATTGATTTTAGATCTCTCTCTATCTTAGATACGATCCTGTTTGATTCTGCAAGCGCTTCATCGTAGTTATCGCGTTTAGGAATAGTGAAGTTCATTTGACGTATGTTCTGGCCACCACCAAAGACCTTCTGCGAAGTAGATAAAGGGATATAAACTCTTGATTCTTCTCGTTCACCGCCGGGATCTGTATAAACTCCTATCACTTTAAAATTAATTCCGGATACTTCCACCATTTTTCCCAATGCTTTATTGTCGCCAAAAAGATCATCTTTTACTTTCTTTCCGATGGCCATATATTTTTCAGTCGCTTTCTGGTCTTGTTGATTTAAAAACCTTCCTGAAATCAAAGACACCTTTTCTATGAATTCATAATCCGGTAACACGCCTTCTATTCTATAGCTGCCACTTTCATCCTTATAGGATATGAGACCTGACCAGATCCTATACATTGATGATTTTTTATCAATATCACTCGCATGGGTCCTGGAAATTTGCTCAAAATCTTCATTTTTAAATTGGATCTTTCTTCCAGGGTTCAAGCCTTTATATTCAACCGTAGTAACTCCATCATAAACGCTTATCTCATTTTCAGCATCGTCCTGAAAAGTTGATTTTATTCCATTTTTCATACCTTCTCCAACCCCTAAGAGCACAACAAGAATGAAAATTCCAGTAATAACGGATATCATGGTCAAAATGGTGCGCAACTTGTTCTTGCCTATGGTCTGGAAGACTTCTTGCCAGCGTTCTAAACTAAACATTAGCTAATGCTTTTTGCTGTTCTATCTTCTTATCATCTATGATGATACCGTCTTTTAAGTTCACAATGCGTTTGGTCATTTGGGCTATATCAGGCTCATGCGTCACTACAAGTATGGTCTTCCCTTCGTCGTTGATCTTCTGGATCAGGTCCATGATCTCATAGGAAGTTTGCGAGTCTAGGGCGCCGGTCAACTCATCGGCTAGAAGGACTTTAGGGTGGCTGGCCATAGCTCTGGCAATGGCTACTCTCTGTTTTTGGCCGCCCGATAGTTCATTGGGCAAATGCGTCGCCCAATCTGAAAGACCTACTCTTTCCAGGTAATCATTCGCTCTTGCTGTTCTTTCTTTTCCACTCATTCCCTGATAAAATAAGGGAAGCGCCACGTTATCTAAAGCAGATTTATAATTTATCAAATTAAAGGATTGGAATATGAATCCCAGGAACTTGTTTCTATATCTGGCCGCTGTTTTTTCCGTGAGGTTCTTTATCTCCGTTCCGTCCAAATGATATGATCCTTCGTCAGCTTCATCCAATATGCCCAGAATATTAAGCAGGGTGGATTTACCGGAACCAGATGATCCCATGATAGCTACCAGTTCACCTTCCTCTACATGGAAATTGATACCTTTAAGGACGTGAAGCTTGTTCTTACCAACCTGGTAAGATTTATGAAGGTCTTTTATATCTATCATTTTGGATCGGAGTTTTAAATATGACTAACTTATTGATCAAATGTTACATTTCAATTGTAAAAGAAACAATGTTATCCAAGCTATTTAGACATATTCCAGATTACAGAAATTTGTTTATCATTTAAACAGCTCGATTCCTAAATAGAAGAGTTTCAAAAGGCACTTTTATTTTCAGCCGATCATTTCACGGAGTGAATGATATATGGCTTTTCTTCAGACCTGTTCTAATTCCTTCAAGGCCCTGATCATGCTTACCTTGTCCAATACCACGGATCTGAGCTCACTCATCGCGACCCTCTTTTGTTCCATACTATCGCGATCTCTTAAGGTCACTGTCCTATCTTCAAGGCTTTGGTGGTCTACCGTGATACAATACGGAGTTCCCACTGCATCCTGTCTTCTATATCGGCGACCTACTGCATCCTTATCATCATAAGTTACCTGAGTTTCCCATTGTAGTTCTTTGATGATCTCATTGGCTAATTCAGGAAGTCCATCTTTTTTAAGCAATGGAAGGACGGCTACTTTCACCGGCGCCAGGAATGCCGGTATCTTAAGGACCGTTCGCGTGTTCTTTTCATCCACTTGCTCCTCTTTTAAAGCTGCTGATAGAACTGCCAGGAACATACGGTCCAAACCAATGGAAGTTTCTATGACATAAGGAACATAAGACTTTTCTAGTTCAGGGTCATAGAATTGTAGTTTTTTCCCGGAATATTCTTCATGCGCTTTAAGGTCGAAATCCGTACGGGAATGGATTCCCTCTAACTCCTTGAACCCAAAAGGGAAGTCAAATTCAATATCAGTTGCAGCATTGGCATAGTGCGCTAATTGATCATGGTCATGAAAGCGATAGTTCTCGTTGCCAAGGCCCATGACATCATGCCATTTCTTTCGTTGCGCCTTCCAATGATCGAACCACTTCATTTCATCGCCTGGACGAACGAAATATTGCATTTCCATCTGCTCGAATTCCCGTTGACGAAAGATGAATTGCCGCGCCACGATCTCATTTCTAAAGGCTTTACCGATTTGCGCAATACCAAAGGGTATTTTCATCCTACCGGTTTTCTGGACATTCGAAAAATTAACAAATATACCTTGTGCGGTTTCCGGTCTTAAATAGAGATCTGATGCCGTATCAGATGAGGCACCAAGCTTAGTACCAAACATCAGGTTGAATTGACGAACATCTGTCCAGTTTTTTGACCCGGAAACAGGGCAAGCGATACCTAATTGTTCTATTAATTGTTTGAGATCGGCTAATTGGTTGTTTTCTAGCGCATCGGTCATCCTATCGATGATCTCCTTCATTTGTTCTTTGTACTTGACCACACGCGGATGTGTGCTCACGAATTGGTCTTCATCGAAATCATCACCAAAACGCTTTCTGGCCTTTTTGATCTCTTTTTGGACTTTTTGATCGATCTTTTCCACATGATCTTCTACCAGAACATCCGCTCGGTATCTTTTCTTAGAATCTTTGTTATCGATCAGTGGATCATTAAATGCATCCACATGTCCAGAGGCTTTCCAGGTCTTAGGATGCATCAATATCGCCGCATCTAAACCTACGATCTCGCGATGTAATTGTACCATGCTCTTCCACCAGTAGGTCTTGATATTGTTCTTCAGCTCTACACCATTATGACCGTAGTCATAGACAGCACTTAGCCCATCATAAATTTCGCTGGATGAGAATATATAACCATACTCTTTCGCATGACCTATTACCTGTTTAAAGAAGTCTTGTTTTTTTGCCATGGCGCAAAATTAACAAATCCGTTCATATGGAAAGTGGTCATATTTGATTAGTTTTATATCGTTCAAAATGAAAGCACTGGTCGATTTCTTATTCCCTGATGTTTGTGCAGCTTGCAATAGAAAATTGTTACAAGAGGAGGAATGCCTGTGTCTTTTTTGTAGCACGGAGATCTCATATACCACAGACCATTTAGATGATATGAACGAAACCTATAAGATGTTCCGTGGCCGATTAGACATCCAACGGGCGAGTTCACTGATGTATTATGAGAAGTTTACAGCAGCACAAAAGATGATCCAGGACCTCAAATATCATCACAACGAACAGGTGAGCTATTATTTAGGCAAAAAACATGCAGCGCTCCTTACTTCTAATGAAGGTTGGTTTGATGTTGATGTCATCATTCCAGTTCCCATCAACAAAAAGAAACTAAAGAAACGCGGCTACAATCAGGTTCAAGGTTATGCCGAGGCCTTAGCAGAAGAATTGCATGCCGAACTGAACACCAAAGCATTAAGACGGAAGAACGAAACGACAAGCCAGGTTTTAAAAGGAAAATTTGCTCGCGCACAAGTATTAAAGTCCCATTACTTCAAAAACAATGTCAAAGGATTGGAAGGTAAACATTTGCTGCTCGTAGATGATATTATCACCACCGGTTCTACCATAGAAGCCTGCGGAAAAATATTAGAAGATATCCCCGGAACTAAACTAAGCCTTGCCAGTATGGCGATCGCCGTATCCTGATCAAACCAAATAACGATTTTTTTAATGGCTTAACAATCTTGCTAATAATATGATGGTTCAGATGAATGAATGATGCTGTAGATACTATATTAAATTTATCTCCAGAAGTATAGGAAAATGAATGACAGGTTTCAATGTCAAAGCAAGGGGAAAACAACAATGCGCGACCCTTTGAATCTCAACAGCTCATGTAATTCTGATGGAGCTGCTAAGCAACTGAAGAATCTTTTCATGAGAAAACATTTTTTAATGTGGAAAGATTGAATCGCTATGCGAAGTTTACAACTACGCCTGAACATCAACCTTCGATATTCCAAACTTCCATATCTCGTACCTAAAGGCACTTCTATGTGTTGGTGTCCCATTTTTTACCATTAGGAGCACCTTATGGCGCATAATTTTTTTTGACTTTTTTGCCATAACTAATATAAAGCAAGAAAAGGTTATTTATTCAAATCTCCATTAGGAGATGAATATCGGTAGATAATTAATTTTAGATAGCGTGCTCTTTGGCAACTTAGCCAACTGTTTAAACCGTTGGCTTAATAGATCATGCAAATAATGTAAGAATTAGTTATACACCGCTATGCGAAGTTTCCCAAACAGCCGGTAGAATGAAAACCTCTGAGAGTGTGTGGATCCGAAGTTTCAAACTTCGGATAGCGTAATATTTATTTATAATGTTAAACTATGTCAAACACCTTGGCTATGCGAAGTTTGCAACTTTGCATCAATAATTTAATGTTGTAACCTGATTTTTATGAACATTTATACCAGTGTTAGGTTAAGATTCAAAAGTTTTTCAGCCCGCCGGTAGAATGAAAACTTTAGAGAGCGTTAGATTCCGAAGTTTCAAACTTCGGATAGCGTAGTGTAGAAAATTATGACGCTAAAACTAGGTCAAACATTTAAAGTAATCAAAAGGCTCTCCGCAATCTTCACATTGAAACATGGCCTTACAGGCGGTGGAAGCAAATTGACTGACCAATTTAGTATTAGTAGAGCCACAGTTTGTACATTCAATAACTTTTTTATTGCCTAATAAGGCTTGTTTATCAGAAACAGCGTCTGTTGGCGGTGCAATACCATAATCTTTTAATGCCTTTTTGCCTTCTTCCGTCATCCAATCGGTGGTCCAGGCTGGTGAGAGAATGAGCTTGACTTCCGGCTCATAACCTTTTTCCCGCAAAGCTTTTTCAACTTCATCAGTGATCATATCCATCGCCGGGCAGCCGCTGTAAGTTGGCGTGATCTCTACTTTAGCTTTTCCATCTTCCAGATGAGCGGAACGAACAACACCCAAATCTATAATAGACAAAACCGGTATTTCCGGATCGGATACGTTTTTCAGTATCGGATAAAGTTGGTTGTCTATATGTATATCGTTTAGTGTCATCTAATAAGGTTCAGTTGCTAAAAACGTATTTTTAAATCTCGATATCGAGAGAAAATTCATAATTCATAATTCATCATTCAAAATTCATCATCACCACTTCATATCAGGATACGTTCGTTGCATATATTGCATTTCGGCAAGTAAATAACCCATATGTTCTGTATGGATTCCTTTTTTACCACCTTTCTGGAAAAATTCAGTTTCCGGTACTTTCAAAGTTGCTTCCTCAAGCAAATCAGTGATCACCTGAAAATATTCAGACTTAAAAGATGTTACATCCACGCCGTGTCCGGCATCAATACAAGCCTGATCATCATCAGTTGTATGAAAAAGCTCATCGGTATATACCCAAAGGTCATCAACCGCTTGCTGGGCGCGCTGATGGCTTTCTGCTGTGCCATCACCTAATCTTTTAAGCCAATCTCCAGAAAATCTTTCGTGATAAGCGGCTTCTTTTATACTTTTAGAAGCGATGGCTTCCAGATTGACATTTTTTGAACGTTGCAATCTACTTAAAAACCGATGATGAAAAACATCAAAGAAATATTGACGTACGATGATGTAAGCAAAGTCGTGATTGGGCTGCTCCACGAGTTGAACGTTCCTGTACTCGCGTTCTTTACGTAAAAAAGCCAGATCATCTTCCGTTTGATCTTCCTTCATCAATTCTTGCGCGATGTATTGATAATAACTACGAGTTTGTCCTAACAAATCTAAGGCGATATTAGTTAAAGCAATATCGGTTTCAAGCGTAGGTCCGTGACCGCAAAGTTCACCTAGTCGCTGACCTAGGATCAACGCATTATCGGCAATACTATAAATATATTGTTGTAAGTTCTTATTGTTCATGAGCTACATATGTTTTACATCATCCGGTAGGTCATAGAACGTAGGGTGCCGATAAGCTTTATCAGCGGCCGGATCAAAATTTTCTGCGTTATTATCCGGATTTGAGGCGGTTATATTCTTAGATTCTACCACCCAGATGCTCACACCTTCGCTTCGCCGTGTGTAAACATCGCGGGCGTTCTTTATGGCCATTTCTGCATCTGGCGCGTGAAGACTACCAAAATGCCGATGTTCTAAACCATTCTTACTTCTAACGAAAACCTCCCAAAGTGGCCAATCTTTTTTCATATTTTTTTATTTTGTCAGTTATATTATGCTGATAAAATCTTTACTATTACAATCAAATTAAGCGTTTGGTTTTATTTTACTTACCCGCTTTATTTTTTTGAAATAATCAATAATTTCATCATTGGTCATATTTGATAATTTTGCACTAAGATCTTTTTTTTGTTCTCTGGCAAATTTGACTGCATCAAAATCTTTTTTTGTTTTAGTTTTCATAATTCATTAATTCTCTTGGTGAGCGAATCTCTAGTTGCTTATATCCATTTTTTATATTAATAGAATTATAACCACGAATTCGCTCTATGTTAACTATATGCTTGTAATTCCAACTGACAAGTAAATCAGCTTGATTTACCGTTGCAAGTGCAATATGAAGACAGTCTGCAAAACTCGTTTTTCCAACTACATTTTCCGATATATATTCTCTTGCTAATTCTACAGCAGAATTATTTTCGTCTAAAAATTCAGTATTATCATCACTTAAATTAGAAATCAATTTGATAACTTTCTTAGGTGCTGGTTTCAATTCTCTTTGCAATACTGCTGAAAATAGTATTACAAATTCTCCTTTATAAATTCTATTGAAAAATGGCTGAGTAAATTCTAAGAACTCATTATCAAAATAACCACCAAAAACAGATGTATCTAAATAGATTCGCTGTTTTTTCATATTTTATTATATCTGTTTTCAGTTATCGGTTGTCAAAAAAGCTCATTTGCACTCTAAAGAAACTGTGATGGTCAAAAGTCTTATATCTAACATCTCAAATCTATTACCTGAGTATCAACTCGCTTTTCTTTCTGCTTGTTTCTCCGCGTAGGCATTCGCAGCTTCTCTTACCCATTCGCCGTTTTCCCAGGCGTTCTTTCTATCGCGGATCCTTTCTTTATTGCAAGGTCCGTGACCTTTGACCACTTGCCAGAATTCGTCCCAATTGATATCGCCAAAGTCATAATGACCTTTCTCGTGATTGTATTTCAGTTCCGGGTCCGGTACTTCTAATCCCAGGATATCAGCTTGCGGTACAGTTTGATCAATAAACTGCTGACGTAGCTCGTCATTGGTCTTTCTTTTCAACTTCCATTTCATGGATTGTTCCGTATGAGTAGAATCCGCATCATTCGGACCGAACATCATTAAACTTGGCCACCACCAACGGTTCAGAGCATCTTGTGCCATATCTTTCTGTTCTTGTGTTCCGTTACAAAGTGTCATCATGATCTCATAACCCTGACGCTGATGAAAACTTTCTTCCTTACAAACCCTAACCATGGCTCTGGCGTAAGGACCAAATGAAGTATTGCAGAGCGGCACCTGATTGATGATCGCTGCGCCGTCTACTAACCAACCTATCGCACCCATGTCTGCCCAGGTTAATGTTGGGTAGTTGAAAATACTGGAATATTTAGCTTTTCCGCTATGTAATTGCTCATACATTTCTTCGCGAGAGATCCCTAAGGTTTCACAGGCGGAATACAGGTAAAGACCATGACCGGCTTCATCCTGAACTTTTGCTAATAAAGCTACTTTACGTCTTAAAGAAGGCGCTCTGGTGATCCAGTTGCCTTCTGGTAACATCCCTACGATCTCAGAATGCGCATGCTGTGAAATTTGACGGATGTGCGTTTTCCGGTATTTCTCCGGCATCCAGTCTTTAGGCTCGATCTTTTCGTCATTAGCGATTTTCTGTTCGAATATCGCTTCCATTGCTTTTACATTGTCTTCCATAAGTTTTGTTTTTAAACGTCGTAATCTATTACTAATTTATCGGTTGTTGGTATCGCCTGACAACTCAATAAATATTTTTTATCCAGTTCATCTTCTTCTAAAGCGTAATTGATCTTCATTTCTGCTTCACCTTCTATGATCTTACATTTACAAGTGCTACAAACGCCGCCTTTGCAGGCAAATGGCAGATCAGCGCCTGCCTTTAATCCAGCATCGAGCACGTTGTCATCTTCTTGTGACATGGTGAAATGAAATTCCTTCCCACCATCTAAGATAGTGATCTTTGAACCGCTTTTTTGCTGTTCTCTTAATTGGCTCACACGCGCTTTATCCGCTTCACTCAATCCGGTCACGAAAAGTTCGTAATGAATTCTGTCTTTTGCTAATCCATTTTCGACCAGCGTATCCCGAATGGTGAACAGCATTTGCTCCGGTCCGCAGATGAACACATCATTTACCTCATCAATATCGATCAGGGTGTTACAAAGCGTATTGACCTTATCTGCATCCAATCGACCGTTAAACAATTCGATATCGCGCTGTTCGCGTGTAAGGAAATAATAGATCTCCAACCTTCCAAAGAACTGATTTCGCAGTTGTTCTAAACGTTCTTTAAAGATAATGGATCCTGCGGTCTTATTCAAATAAAATAGCTGACATTTCGAATTTGGTTCTTTAGCGAGATGGGTTTTGATCATGGAAATGATCGGTGTGATACCGCTACCTGCGGCAAAGAACAAGTAGTTTTTTGATGCTTTGGTATCGACTGGAACACCAAATTCGCCACTGGGCGGCAGGACATTCAGCTGATCATTAGCTTTTAGTTCACGATTGATAAAGGTAGAAAATCGTCCCTCGGGAATTTCTTTGACCGCAACCTGCCATTCATCATCCACCGGACTGCTACAAAGCGAATAAGAACGTCTGATGGTTTCATCACCGTTTTGGCGTTCAAGCGTGAGATGCTGGCCTTGTTGGAATTGGAACTCGGCTTTCAACTCATCAGGAACATCAAAGGAAACAACCGTACAATCATCGGTTTCCTTTTCTACTGCCTTTATTTGAAGTGGATAAACATTTGACATACAACAAAACTAACAAGTGTTAGTCTAATAGCATGTGTATCAAATGTTAAAATTGATGGAAATTACAACTACAGATTTTTCCATTTTTCTAAAAGTTCCGGTTCTGCGTTGGCTTTTTGATCAAGGATGTCCAATGCCTTTTTATGTACTAAGGTATCGGATGAAGAGGAATTGCTGACATCGGGATAGAATTCAATGGCTTTTTGGACGGCGTGAGCGGTATGCTCATCGGTTATAGATCGGATCAATTCCAAGGCCATTTCGATTCCGGCTGACACACCGGCCGCGGTCAAATATTTTCCTGATCGTACATATCTGTCCTGAACCGGTTGGATATTCCATGACTTGAGTTTATCGATCGATTGCCAATGCGTGGTGGCCTTTTGTCCATTTAATAAACCAGTGGCCGCCAGGATAAAAGCTCCGGTGCAAACGCTGGTGGTGAACTGAGTGGTCTTATCTATCGTTTTGATCCAATCCGTTACTGCCGAGTTGGTCATTTCGCGCACAAAGGTGATGGACGAGCCCGGAATGATGAGCAAATCCGCCTGATGAACGTTTTGTATGGAATGGTCAACGGCGATGCTTGCCATTTTTGAATCTGCAGTGACCGACCTTCCGCTTTCGCTTACCCATTTGATGTTCATATAATCGAGTTGGGCCAGGACTTCATAAGGACCGATGGCGTCGAGCAGGGTCATTCCGCGGTAACAATAAATAATAACGTTGATATTGGTTCGGGGCATTTTCATTTGAAGAAGATATCAAGATAAAATTAAGGGCAATTTAGGTTTTTTGTACGCTTATGTCTTTCGTGGCTTTTTTTTCTTGAAAGTTCTTAGTTTTGTTTATATATCTGTTTTTGTGGTGAAAACAAAGATATCAAAATAAGCGGGATATCCTGTTTAGGAAATCCCGCTTTTAAATTTTTGTCGGACACCATTGAAATATAACAAATTCTGAAGGTTGAAATTTTTGAAAAAATGTCGCTTCGCTTTAAAGCATAAGAAAAAACCTCATCGAAGCTGGCTTATGACTTTTTAATCCCGGACTGTAATGCCGAGCTATCGGGTTTGTGAAGCAGTTACAAACTACTATTGTGCTTTATACTTCTTTCGTAACATTGTACAGCTTCGAAGTCACAGGCTTCAAAGAGCGAGGGACTTTTTTTCTCTTCCCTGGATAGTTTCCAAAATCAGATAGATTGAGAAATATTATTCGATCTTAAAACTAGATATTATTTGGTTTTTTATATCATAGTACTCGCCCATCTTCGATGTTTCTCCCATAAAAACTAAAATATAGGCTATACCGTTTATGACAAAGTATTTTTTATGAACATTTACTTTTAATCCTCCTATTGATGTATTGAAATTTAGCGCCTTAAAAGGGTGATTCCCTTTCATTCCGCTATGCTCATCAAAAGATCCTATCAAGTCATTTTTTGTATGAGCAAACTTGTTTCGTTGATGAAATTGTTCCAGGTCCATGTTCATCCCGTTTTTCTTCAGATTACTTTTATTAAACATCACATATTCCTTTAATCTATCATTCTTACTATCGGCCGGCGCCCTGATAATGAACTTAGAATTGATAAAACCTGATGTGTCAACTTCCCATCTTGGAGGATATTCTATCGATACATCCTCGACCTTAAGCGTCTTCAGATCTTGCGCTGATGCCAGACAAAACATCAATAAAAATAAACCCTGAAAAATAGATCTGATAGAAACCATATACGTTTTTTTCAAATATAGATAAATTCACCTCAACTTTGAAGTGGTTCTTTTGCGTTCTATTTTTATCGATACGAATGATGGGATCAGATATGACCTTCATCTAGGAATCAATAATATGATCATCCGTTTAAAAAAGCTTATGAAAAACCATTATTTTTGAACAAAAAAAGATGAAACCCTATTTAATTTTTGCTTTGCTGTTATTTACTAGTGTTGTGTTCTCTCAGGCTAGTATGACAGATGAAACTTTTGATGAACTACAGCAATATGCAGAAAAATTAACAGATGGTAAAGATGCAGATGTTCCTGATAAAATAAAGATCGAAAAAACGGATTTTGGCTATGCTAAAGAGGGTTTCAGTTGTCAATTTGACCACATCATCAATAAAAGGTCTAAGGTAACGATCGGTCTATTTATCACCTGTGTCCAGAAGAGAAGTCAATATGATGAATATCAATATCTTGTTCTACCTTTTAATAATGCGAATAAACTCGATGAATATATGAAGGATAAAAAAAGCTTAGTGTATAGTATGGAAGAGTTTGTAGATAAAGCCACATCCTATATGCTGACGCAATTTTCTGATGAACTGAACAACGCTAATTGAACAGTTTTAAAGTGGAACATTCGTTCATTATCTCCTTTTGATCCTTTTCCTGCTCCAATACACAATATCTTAGCCTTGGAACTGAACAATAAACCTCAGATGTAGCATTGGAATTATACTGTTCAAAAACGGACCATCTCAGACAGGAGAACCTTGAGCTCTGCTCGTATCCGCCCGATATGTAGACAATAGCATCCATTTCAATTGTTTTCAGGATACATTTTACCGGTCAATGACCTTTGTTTTTATGAGCAATTGTGATGATATTTCATATTAATCTGTTTTCCAGTTATTTAAGAAACTATTTTTTTGAATAATTTTCATACTTCCTATTGTTTGACATTGAAAAATAATCGTAATTGCGGAGCTTTTTAAAATGTAATATTAATGAAAAAGATCTATTTAAGTTTCGCTTTGATCGGGCTGATCAATGGCTTCATGTTCTCACAGGTCAAAGACCTGAGCTTGACCTTTTCCCCGGTAGCTAATTATACCTGGTGGAGCGACCGATCCGGTTTAGAAGATGATTTTTTATACGGCGGGAATGTAGGTTTTGGATTTGGTGAATTTGTAGAATTGCGGGCTACGCATTTACGTAAAGATGGGATCAAACGGGATTTTACCGGTTTTGGCTTGCCGCTGGGTTTTGAAAATATCATAGCCTCTGATAGGGAGTTTGACCTAACACGCTGGGGCGGCGAATTCAAAGCAAATATCGGTTCCGGTAGTTTTAATCCGTATGTAGTTTTAGGAAGCGGTGTCCAAACAATAGAAACAGATTTTGACACAAGTGTAGATAACATCTATGCGTCTCTGGGCTTAGGTTTTAAAATAGGTTTCTCAGATAGGATCGCGCTGGTTTTAGAAGGTAGGAATACAGTGATGAACGCTAACACCGGTTTATCTTTATTAACTGACAATGAGCGTTCTAGCTTAGGTTTGACCGATTCTTTCTTTGAAAGTGAAAGGTTATACAACTGGAGTGCATTAGCTGCTTTACAATTTTATTTGGGCGGTCGCGCGCCGGGCAAATTGTCTGAATTAGATAAGACTTACAAAAGTAAGCTCAAACAAGGTTTCAAGGGTTTTACTTTCTTATTTGAACCGGCGGCCAGCTATATAGATTTTGATACCGATACATTTATCAGAGATACCTGGCTTCTAGGCGGTTACTTAGGTTTTGATTTTAATAAATACTTAGGTATCCGTGGATTTTATTTCCAATCAACGCAAGATGAAAAACCCTTTAACGATTTTGACGACCTGGCAATGTATGGCGCTGAATTGAGAGCCAATTTAAATGACGGTAACGGTGTAGTTCCTTACCTTACTTTAGGTGGCGGATACATTAATATATATGAAAGCACTTATCAAGGCGTTGAGAACGTATCAGTTTCATCCAGTGAATTTGCTAAAGGCGGATTAGGCCTGGAAATCCCGGTAAGTAGATACTTCTCTATAAATGCCAGTGCCAGTTCCTTATTAACCAGTGGTCAGGATTTTGAGGACCTGGGTAATAATGATGAATTGCAAACCAATTGGGCTTATAGCATCGGGCTGCACCTTAAGTTAGGCAAAAAACAGGATGCGGATGATGTTACTGAAAAAGAAGAAAATGAACTTGAGCAGAAAGTTGATATTGATGACGATGAAAGTGAAAAAAATAAAGTTACATCAAAAGATAGCTTAGCAGATAAAGAAGAGCTTGAGCAAGAACTTAACGCAAAAAGACGAGCATTAGCTGAGACTTATGATAAGCTCAATTATCAAGAGAAAAGAGAAAATCAGGAGAAGATCGATCAGCTCCAGAATTATTACCAAAAAGAGATCGATTCACTTAATAAAGACTACCAAAAAGCGATAGATGAAGGTCGATTAAGTGATGCGGTTGATATCTTTGATAAGAGGAAGAACCTGCAAGTGGAATTGAGTAAACTTGAAAAATTAGAAGATCTTAATGATGCTTATTCAGATAACTTATCCAAAATAAATGAAAAAACGTCTACTGATGGCCCAATATCATCAAATGAAAGATCATCAAAAGGAGATAACGTAAGTGGTAAACAGCAAGAAGAAAAAGGTCAGGTGGAAGACACTCCATCGGTATCAAATGAAAAGCAAAAAGATCGGCTGGATAAGAACGTGCAAAAAGCAGAAGCGGAAAAAAAGGTAGATGAACCTACAGCACCCGATCAGCAAGATCAAGCGCTTTTGGATCGATTGAATCAACTTTTAGATCAGTTAGAAGAAAATGAAGGCGAGATCAAAAAATTGAATAGGAAAGTTAATAAAATTGACAGGTCGCCTAAGAAAAATCGCGTAGTGACGAATAGGGAAACGATTATCAGATCAGAAGAAACAAAAGAAAAAAAGGAAGAACCAGAAAAAGAAACTGTTAAAGATACGACCGCTAAAAAAACGTATACCAGGGAATATTTTAACTCATTTGAATATATCGATGATGAAGCTAAAAAGGAGTTCTATATCGCAGATTTTTTAGAATATAAAGGATTGTCAGCGTTTACTGGATTTAATATTGGTCAACAAGGAACATTTAATATTGGTTCGAGAATGCATTATGGAATAAAAGACACTTCTATAGAAGTTATGCCGGAAGTGAGCTTGAGTATTGCAAGCCCGTTTTCATTTGGTATAGCCATTAATGCGGTTCATCCTTTTAAAGCAGAATTACCTTATAATATAAGTCCGTATGCCGGAATAGGAACCGGTTATTTGTATAACGATGAAATATCCCATCTTACCGGGAACTTGTTGATCGGTTTTTATACGGATGCTTTGGGTGGTAGGATCTATGTAGATTATACCAACAGGAATTTGTTTAAGTTTAACCAATTAGCGATAGGTTACCGTTTTAAATTTTAATTATCTTTACAATCAATAAAAAAGCATAAAATGAAATCGATAAAATTATTATCAAGCCTGATTCTAGCGCTAATCATGTTTGCCGGATGTTCAAGCGATGACGACGGACCATCAGGTCCACAGGTATCAAATGATCTATTTGGTGAGTGGACGATGCAGTTCATAGATGATGGAACTGGTGTTGAAGATCCATTGTGTTCTGAAAGATTGTATTATAAATTCAATTCAGATAACACCTATGAAAAAAAAGAATTTTCTCTCAATGCACAGGATAATTGCCAGGAAGCCAGTACGATAAATGGAACATGGGAAGCCTTATCAGAGCAATCCATAGAATTAACTCCATTGAGTTCAAGCTCTGATATAGAAGTTATCGAGTTTGAATTTGTAGGAAATAACTTAAAGATAATAAGGAATTCAACGACTGAAGAAATATATCAAAGACCTTAAATATAACATTAAATAATATGAACAAAGAACAAGTGATCCAAAAATTAAAAGATCAGTTAGATGAAGTTTCATCCAAGATCGACCAGTTCGAGCGTGAAGCAGAGATCAAAGAAGCGCAGGGAAAAGCGGAATTTCAAACCAAGTTGACCCAACTTCTATCTAAAAAACAAGAAATTACTCAAAAGATAGATGAAGCTGAACATGCTTCAGATGAAAAGCTTGAAGAAATCAAAGGTAATGTTGACGAAGCTTTGAAGAAATTCAAGGCCGGTTTTGAAGACCTTAAAAAAAGCTTTAAATAAGTACGTCAAGCATTTTTAACTTGTAGTTATCATCACAATAAATAATATATCAATACCCGACCGATGATATAAGTCCGTGAACACGAATGATCTTCAAGAATATTCCAGATAATTCTTTGCTTACTTATAAAAATCGATTACATTTGCAAACCTTAAAAAAAACAATTCATGTCAAGAGTTTGTGAACTTACAGGAAAGCGTTCTATGACGGGGAACAATGTTTCTCACGCCATGAACCACACCAAACGTAGATTTCATATCAATCTCGTTAAGAAACGCTTTTACCTTCCTGAAGAAGATAGGTACATCACATTGAAAGTAGCCGCTTCTACCTTACGTACCATTAATAAGAAAGGTATTAGCACTATGGTGAAAGAAGCTAGGAAAAACGGAATTTTAAAGAAATAAAAGCCTTAGATCATGGCCAAGAAAGGAAATCGCGTACAAGTCATCTTAGAGTGTACAGAACATAAAGATAGCGGAGAAAAAGGAACTTCCCGTTACATCACCACGAAGAACAAAAGAAACACACCGGATCGTATCCAGCTTAAGAAGTATAACCCTATCCTTAAGCGCATGACGGTCCATAAAGAAATCAAATAATTATGGCTAAAAAATCAGTAGCAACATTCCAGGCAGGAAGCAAGCGATTAACAAAGGCAGTGAAGATGGTCAAATCAGACAAGACCGGTGCTTATACTTTTGTAGAAAAAATGGTCACACCAGACAAGGTGGATAATTTCTTCAAAGGCAAATAGGTTTTCCGTACCACTCACTCCTTAAGAATTCTTTAAAACCGTTTCAATGATGAAGCGGTTTTTTTGTTGTATACAGGATCGGACTAAGAGTCAGAATTGACTTATCTTTGAACTTTTTAATTACGTATCATGGGAATCCTAAAGAAAATATTCACGAAAGAAAAGAAAGAGAAGTTGGATGAAGGTCTTGAAAAGACAAAGTCCAATTTTTTTGGGAAACTGGGAAAGGCCGTTGCCGGAAGGTCAAAGGTAGATGATGATGTGCTGGACGACCTGGAAGAAGTGCTGATAGCCAGTGATGTAGGCGTTGCCACTACGGTAAAGATCATTGAAAGGATAGAGGAACGCGTTTCAAGGGACAAATACCTGGGAACAGACGAGTTGAACCTGATACTCAGAGAAGAGATCGCCGGTCTTTTGAGCGAACAGGAAAAAGAGGAAAAAAAAGAAGAGAACATTAAAAAACCCTACGTCATCATGGTGGTGGGCGTCAATGGTGTAGGAAAGACCACCACGATAGGTAAACTAGCTCATTTATTTCAGGCACAAGGTAAGAAAGTGGTTCTTGGCGCTGGCGATACCTTTAGAGCCGCGGCCATAGATCAACTGGAGATATGGGCGGAACGCGTCAGTGCACCTTTGATAAAACAAAAAATGGGTAGCGATCCGGCATCTGTGGCTTATGATTCCATACAGTATGCGGTTAAAAATGAAGCTGATGTAGTATTGATTGATACCGCAGGAAGATTACATAACAAAGTCAACTTGATGAAAGAACTCAGCAAGATCAAGCGTGTTATGAGCAAACAAGTACCGGACAAACCAGATGAAGTATTATTAGTATTAGATGGTTCTACCGGTCAGAACGCTTTTGAACAGGCGAAGCAATTCACTAATGCCACTGAAGTGACAGACCTTGCGGTGACCAAATTAGACGGTACCGCTAAAGGTGGTGTTGTAATAGGAATAAGCGACCAATTCAAAGTTCCTGTAAGATATATAGGCGTAGGAGAAGGAATCAATGATCTGCAGGTTTTTGATAAAAAAGAATTTGTAGATTCATTTTTTAAACAAGATTAATGGAAGAAGAACGATCGCAAAGAAAACCGTTTTCCGCTAATAGAAATAAGAACATCATCACAAAAATAACGGTGATCTATTCTGCTTTTTATATCATTCTCAAATTTTCAGCAGTCTTTCAGGGTCAATGGATATGGGCAAATTTAACATTGGCACTTCCCTATTTGATCTTAGGCTTAGCCGGTATTTACATGCTCAAAAATAAAATGGAAAATTGGGTTTATGTAATAATTAGCATTATAGTGATTTCGCTAATCCGCTATTATGAGTCTGAGCTTGTTGTTCAATTGCATGAATTTTTCACAGCTTAAAAATAATACCCAATGTTAAAATGGATAGGTGCTTTTTTAGGATTCATGGCAAGAGGTTTTGTAGGTGCCATAATAGGCCTGTTCATTGGCTCTATCCTTGATGCATTATTTAAGAACGTCCAGGTTTCTACCGGTGGCGGAAGTTTTGGCAGAAATCAAAATGTAACGCCACAGGATTTTGAACTGAACT
>CAJXLO010000002.1 GCA_913056525.1 uncultured Psychroflexus sp. | reverse complement strand
TCTTTTTTTGTGGTGAAAACAAGATATAAAAATAAGCGGGAAATCCTATTTAGGAAATCCCGCTTTTAAATTTTTGTCGGACACTACTGATTTTCTATAAAAGTTCTTTTGGCTAATTGCCCTTGTAAATTAAAAACATGAACATCTAAAAGTTGGGCGTTTTTCTGCTGAATATTTAAATTCTGAACGACAGGATTAGGCGTTATATCAACTTCTATTTCGTTTTCAAGATCATCTAAAGAAAGGGTTGTCCAAAAGGCAATTCCGGTTTGTGTCCCATCTCCGGTATATTGATAGCTTGATGCATCCGGTAGAAAGTTTCCTGCATTCCATATACCTGCTGAACCAGCAACATTTTCTCTCCCATTACCGGCACTTCCCCATTGTAGGAAATCACGCATATCGCTAGAAGAACTAAAAGCACCATTTTCATATAAACCCAGATCAGCTTCAGTATCTGCTAAAGAATATCCTGATAAAGTAACCGTATCATCCGGCATAAGCATCAAGTCACCACTTTCTACGGTTAAATTTGATAATTGCATATAATTGAACAGCAAACAAAACCACCAGCTACTTACGTTTTGTGCATTTGAGCCAAAATTCTTTAATGTAACTACATCTGTTGTTTTGTTGACTTCCAGAATCCTTACTTGAGAATAGCTATTTGAAGCTGTTCCTAATAAGATGGCTAAACATAAAATTAAAAGGTAATTTGGTTTCATAATTCTTTTTTCTAATCTGTCGAAGATCAAAAGAAACCATTACATTTTAACACATTAATTATCAGAATTTTCGCTTTCTGTATTTTCTTTTTCAGCCGATTCTTTTTCGTAAATATTATTATCTAAGTTGACATCTGCCATTTTTCCACTCGGGTCGATTTCAACTTTTTGCACCGCATAATTAGCCACTGGAAGCGTCAACTCATAAGTAGGAAACGCCCATGCCCAATCATCTTCTATATTTTCCATATCTGACTTTTCCCATCGCATTATGCGTAATGGTAGGTAATACATTTCTTTTGATCCGTTTTCTAAGGTAACCTCTACTTCTATCGGCATGGGCATGAGCCCGATTCTTTCCAGGGTGATGATCGTCTGTCTGCCCTGAACATCGACTTGTATGTCTTTTATTCCATAATCTACCGTGTTCGTGGTCTTGGTCCATTCATCAAGATACCAGCTCAGCTCGGCTCCGCTTACTTTTTCAGCAACGCGAATGAAATCATTAGGCGTGGGATGCCTGAACTTCCATTTCTCATAATATCGCTTTAGTGTACGTTCAAGGTTTTCCTTCCCTATGATATAACCTAATTGAGAAAGGAATACTGCACCTTTAGAGTAGGCAGAAGCTCCATAAGCAAAGTTGTAACGGTATCGGTCAGCATGGGTTGTCTGCGGTTGTTCTACACCAGATGTGGCTAATTGTCTATAGACAGAATAAGCTCTTTCCAGTGGAAATTCCTTGTTCTGCTCCAGCACTTTGTCTTCGGCCAGGACGGATATGTAAGTTGTAAAACCCTCATCCATCCATTCATGTTTGGTTTCATTAGTGGCTAAGAGATGCTGGAACCAGGAATGCGCCGCCTCATGGGCAGTTACACCTACAAGGCTTTCAAAGTTCCTTTCTCCCGTGATAAGGGTACACATCGGGTATTCCATACCACCGTCGCCACCTTGAATAACAGAATACTGATTGTACGGATACTCACCTATGTGTTCATTATAATATTCAAAAAGCGCTTTGGTCTTGGCCTGTAATTTTTGCCAGTTTTCTTCTATAGGCGTGCCTTTATTCTCTTTGTTGTTGATCTTATCCTGATAAAAGAAATGTAAGATCGTACCATTATCCATTTCCAGCGTATCGTGAACATAATCTGGATCCGCGCCCCAAGTGAAGTCCAATACCTTAGGTGCCTTAAAATGCCAGGTCAATTTTTCGCCTTTGGGCTTGACCTTCTCATCGGTGTAACCATGACCTATTTCTTCAGGATTCTGTAAATAACCGGTGGCACCGATGGTATAATCCTTGTCCATACGGATCTTTACATCAAAACTGCCCCAAACGCTGTGAAATTCTCGAGCGATGTAAGGATCGGCATGCCAACCCTGGTAATCGTATTCTGCGATCTTAGGATACCACTGCGTCATGGAAAACTCGATGCCTTCCTCATTATCTCTACCTGATCTTCTTATCTGAAGTGGCACTTGAGCGTTAAACTTCATGTTGAAGGTAGATTTTTCTCCAGGTAAGATAGGTTCTGCTAGATCTACTTCCAGCACTGTACCTACAACTTCACGTTGCACATTTTCACCGTCTTGTAAAAGCTGATCTACTTTGATGTAACCGATCTCATCTTCTGATAACTTGCTTATCCGATCACCAACGCGGTCGTCCGGGTCTTTTATGGTCCTGGAACGAACGTCCATCTGACTCCCTGGCTGAAATGCATTAAAATATAAATGATAAAAGACCTTATGAAGCGTATCTGGTGAATTATTGTGATATACTAACTTTTGCTCACCTTGATATTGATGCTTTTCAGCATTCATATCGACCATCATCTCATATTCTACTTCCTGTTGCCAGTATTCCGTATTGTTCTGTGAATAAACAAAAGTACCGATGGACATCAGTGCAATTGTTATCATCATCATTTTAGTTCTTGTCATTCGTTGCTCATTTTATGTGCTTCGATCAATGCATTGTATAGATTGGAAAATCTGCCGGTGACTCCTATTTCAGTAAATGGAGCTTTGTTCTGAGGGTCTCCGCCCAGAATAACCTCTTCTTCATATTTGATGCCACTTCTCATGATCACTTGTTTTACCTGAGTAGCGGTTAGATCAGGATAGTAAGAACGTATCATCGCAGCAATACCGGAAACGGCTGGCGCGGCCATGGAAGTTCCCTGTAGAAATTCATATTCATCATTTGGAACCGTAGAATAGATGCTGGCTCCCGGAGCGAAGATATCCAGATTTGCCTTTCCATAGTTTGAAAAACTAGCGACAAGCGATTCGCCGATTTGTGGGCCAATGGCACCAACGTTGATAAAATTATCAGCAACTTCTGTTGCATTATCTGGGGTCTGGTCATTTGGATAAACACGTTTTTCATCAAGGTCTATTCCTTCATTACCAGCAGCATTTACGATAAGGACATCGTTCTTAGCAGCATATTGAATGGCATCGATCACCCAATCTGGATGTGTGGAATAATACTTTCCAAAACTGGTATTGATCACTTTTGCGCCATTGTCTACCGCATATCTTATGGCATAGGCGATATCCTTATCATATTCATCACCGTCTGGAACTGCTCTGATCGCCATGATCTTAGCATTGGAAGCTACGCCGTTCATCCCGATATCATTATTTCTTTCTGCAGCAATGATCCCGGCAACGTGTGTCCCATGTTTTACTACATCTTCTTTAGGCTTAGGACCATCTACATCATTATTGCCATAGTTCTCTGTGTCATCAAAGTCATCCGGGTCATCACCTCTATCAGCGGTCGCGTTCAGTTCTTTCCCGTAATGGTATTTTACGCGATCACCAAAGTAATCAACGCCTCGCTGTAATTGTTCCTCTGCTTCAGACAAATCGTCTCCTACATTGCTCATCACCTGGACAAGGAAATTCTTACTTTGGTTAAGCTCTTGTGAACTTGCCTCTAGAGCTTTCACTTCATCTAAGGTGAAATCCTTATGGCCAATGGAGTCTGCAACAGCTTGCCTTGCAGATTTTAATTGTTGTAAGATATTTGTATAATAGGTTTTTTGGCTCCTAGCTTGTTGTAGCTTTTTCTTGTATTCTTCCTGAGCTCTTTTATAGGATTCGAACATTGCATGGTTCTCATCAGCGATCTCGTCCTTCGATTTTCCTTTAAATCGATCTTCATAGTCACGAATGATACGTGTCATTTCCAGATTCTCATGGTTGATATCTCCTAAGAAATTCCAGCCGTGAACATCATCAATATAACCGTTTTGATCATCATCCTTATTATTGCCGGGAATTTCATCTTGATTTTTCCAAATTTTATCGTTCAAATCTTCATGAGCTATATCTACGCCACTATCTACCACGGCTACGATCACAGTGTCGCCTTCTTGCTGGCGGATAAGACTATCGTAAGCGCGTTCTACGCTCATTCCCGGAACGGTATCGTTTAGGATGTCAGCATGATACCAACTTTTGAGTTGTTCTTCGGAAAGTTTTTCCTTTTTTTCAAGGCCATTAGCTGAGCGATCGATCTCTTCAGCTTCAAAGACCAGTCCTGTTGGGCCACAACTGACAAAACTTACCAGGATGATCGATAATAATAAGGTGATTAAGCGTTTGTTTGATCTCATTTGATTCGTGTATTTATTTATGATTAGGATTTAAAGAGTTCGTTGAAGGTAAATGTCCTGTTATATCTAGGCCCTTTTTCTGTTTGTTTTAAATTGATGACTTCATTGTGTGGATCATGTTCTAGAAATAGTAGATAGTTGTTTTGTGTGGCTTCATCCAGAAAGGCTTTCTTTTCTTTAAGCGTTAGCAAAGGTCTTGTGTCAAATCCCATCACATAAGGCAAAGGCACATGACCGGCCGTAGGTAATAGGTCAGCGGCAAAAACGAGCTTCTCACCTTTGTAGTCTATAATAGGGATCATTTGTTTATCCGTATGACCATCTACGTAAAGGACTTCAAAACCTAATTCCTCAACGAATTGACGGTTCCCTTTCCTTTTGATGAAATGTAATTGACCCGATTCCTGCATGGGAAGAAGATTTTCTTTTAAGAAAGAGGCCTTTTCACGGTCGTTAGGATGAGTCGCCCATTCCCAATGTTCCTGATTTGTCCAGAACCTGGCATTCTTAAAAGCAGGTATTAGTTGCTTGCCATCTTCACTGTATTTGATACTGCCACCACAGTGATCAAAATGAAGATGCGTCATGAAAACATCGGTGATATCGTCTGGATGGAAACCATGTTTTTTAAGGGAACCTTCTAGGGAAAAATCTCCCCAAAGATGATAATGACTAAAGAATTTTTCGCTCTGTTTATCGCCGAGTCCAGTATCTATCAATATCAGACGATCACCATTTTCTATCAACATCGAAGTTGCCGACATGTCTATCATATTGTTGCTATCTGCTGGGTTTGTCCTGGACCAAAGCACCTTTGGCACAACGCCGAACATAGCACCACCGTCTAATTTAAAGTTACCGGTCTCTATTTTATGTATCTCCATTTTTGAGCTTGCAAATTAGTAAAACTATCGTAAATTGCAAACTTCCTTAAATAGCATCAGGACCATTTTTTAAATAATCATCATGGTTGAACTAGCGGGTATCATCATACTGGGAATATTGGCTCAATGGGTGGCCTGGCGTTTTAAAATACCTGCTATTCTACCACTTATACTCATAGGTCTTCTTGCCGGACCCATCTCTACACTATATACGGATGATGGCGCTAAATTGCTGGAGCCTATTTGGAATGGAGAAAGCGGTCTGTTTCCTGGCGAGAGCCTTTTTTATTTTGTTTCGCTAGCCATAAGTATCATTTTGTTCGAGGGTGGCTTAACCCTGAGAAGGAATGAGGTATTGAACATCAGCTCCGTTATCATCAACCTGATAACCATTGGTGTTCTGGTAACCTTCTTAGGAGGCAGTATAGCCGCACATTTCGTGCTGGGCGTGAGCTGGAAAATATCCACTTTGTTCGCCGCGCTGATCATCGTGACCGGACCTACGGTCATTACACCTATTCTTAGGAACATTCCTTTAAAGCAAAATGTATCAGCCGTTTTAAAATGGGAAGGAATACTTATCGATCCCATCGGTGCATTGTTCGCAGTGCTCGTTTTTGAGTTCATATCTGCTGAAAAGGCAGAAGAGTACACCTTAGAAGCGATCAAGGAGTTTGGAAAGATCGTGCTTTTCGGGTTTAGTTTCGGGTTTACCTTTGCCAAAGCACTTGAACTGATGATCAAGAACAAGGTCATTCCTAATTATCTATTGAACGTCTTCACCCTGGCGACCGTCCTTGGTGTTTTTGTCCTGGCGGATTATTTTGCAAAAGAATCCGGCCTGTTGGCGGTAGTCGTCATGGGAATAATATTGGGAAATTCTAATTTACCCAACCTGAAAGACCTGTTATATTTTAAAGAATCCCTGAGCGTGTTGCTGATTTCAATATTGTTCATCCTCCTGGCCGCTAATATTAACTTAGAGGACCTACTGCTTGTCTACAACTGGCAATCGCTCATCTTGTTCTCCATCATAGTTTTCCTTATCCGTCCTTTGAGCGTGTTCTTAAGTAGTATAAAATCCAACTTATTGCTCAAGGAAAAGTTCTTTGTGAGTTGGGTAGGACCACGCGGTATCGTAGCCGCCGGTATTGCTTCTTTGTTCGGGTTAAAGCTGGTCAACCAAGGTGTGGAAGACGCTAACCTGATCACGCCATTGGTGTTCATGATCGTTCTGGGTACGGTTTTGCTTAACGCAACGACCGCAAGACCATTTGCCAAATTAATAGGTGTATATCTAAGAGATTCAAAAGGTATCCTTGTGATCGGCTCTTCAACTTTTTCCAGACTGATCGCTAAATACCTGAAGGATAATGATAGGCACGTGGTCATTGTAGATAACAACAAGAACAACATAGAAGAGGCAAAGAAAATGGGCTTAGAGGCATTTACTGCCAATGTTTTCTCAGATGACCTGATGAACAACATAGAGCTGAACGACATTGGTTACCTGATGGCACTTACCGGTAACACCGCGGTAAACAAAAAGGCCATAGAAAACTTCCAAAAGCAATTCGGCGAGAATGGAACTTTCAGGGTGATCTCCTCAGATGAAATGAAGAACCCGGAGAACAATCCTAAAGAAGGGCTTTTCTCCCATACTGATGATTACATCAAGCTGGTCAACCTTACCAGGAGATATCCAAACATCCATGAGATAGACCTCAACTCAAATGACCATTATAATGGCCTGATCGAGATAAGTAAGACGGATCCAGAGCTGATACCTATATTCGTGAAAAGAGCGGAAAGCGGTGAACTGGACATCATCCCTTCTGACAGTCAGCAAATAACAGTTGAAAAAGATGACAAATTGATCTATATAGGGAAAGAGATGAAAAAAGAGGCCTCTGTCAAAGTGGCTGAGGAAGAAATAGAGGATGATGATAAAACCTGATCCCTCATTAATTCTTATCTCAAATGATCCAGGACAAAAGTGAGATATTATCAGCATTAGCACTAACGAAAGCTAATAAAATAGGGGATATTTATGCCAGAAAGCTTATCAATCAATTAGGCTCTGCGGAAGCGGTCTTTAAGGAAAAGCCTAAGAACCTTTCCCTTATAGATGGAATAGGCGATGGTCTGGTCCATGAGATATCAAAAACCAATCTTATAGCAGATGCGGAGTCAGAGATGGATTTTATTGAAAAAGAAGGAATTGGAATATGGTACTTTAAGGATAAAGACTATCCAAAACGACTGAACCAATGCCAGGATGCGCCAATATTGATCTTTAATCGAGGTGAATTTGACATGAAGAACAAACCTATGATCAGTATCGTAGGTACTCGCAAGATCACCGCGCAAGGAATTGATTTTTGCCAGCAGCTCATTGAGGACCTGGCACCTTTAAACCCGGTAATCGTTTCCGGATTTGCTTTTGGTACCGACATAACAGCCCATAAGACCGCGCTGGATAATAATTTACAGAACATCGCCGTCCTGGGTCATGGACTTAACAAGATTTATCCCTCGGTCCATGCTAAATATGTTCCTTCTGTAGAAGCGAACGGCGGGCTTATAACCGATTTTACATCCGATGCTAACTTTGATAGAAAGAACTTTGTGAAAAGGAACCGTATCATCGCTGGTATTACAGAAGCTACTGTAGTTATTGAGAGCGCGGAAAAAGGAGGATCTCTTATCACGGCTGATCTTGCCAACCAATATGACCGTGAGGTTTTTGCGGTGCCAGGAAGACCAAAGGACAGGTATAGCATAGGCTGTAATAATTTGATCAAAAAACATCAAGCGCATTTGATATCCTCTGCTGCCGACATCGTGTATCTCCTAAACTGGGACATTGAAAAGGAGAAAGCAGGCAAACAACAGTCCCTTTTTGTCGACCTGAACGAAGAGGAGAAAAAAGTAGTCTCCACCCTGGCTGAGAACGGAAAAGAAGAATTAGATGATCTGGTGATAAAAACCAATATCCCAGGGCATCAATTAGCATCAATATTGCTAAATTTGGAGCTGAAAGGGAAGATAAGACCGCTTCCCGGAAAACAATATGAAACCATTTAAAACTTAATAAGATGACATCCATTAAAACAATGAAATACTTTCTCATGCTCTTTGTGAGCATTATTCTCATCACGAGTTGCCAGGAAGAAACGCCCAAAGAAGTTAAAACCTTTGATGATAAAATGGAGAAGACCATTGCCATTCATGATAGCGTCATGCCTAAAATGAGCAATATCAATGATATGATCAGCAAGCTGGAACAAAAGAAAGATAGCTTGAGTGAATCGAAAAAAGTTCAGGCCGCTAAAGAAGACCTTAAGCAAGCCCACGATCAAATGATGACCTGGATGAAAAACCTGAGCAACACCTTTACCGCCGAACAGATCAATCAGGGTATTCAAACCAGAGAGGCAGATTCTCTTAAAAAAGCACTAAAAGACCTGGACAAGTTGAAGAAAGAAGCTGAAAACATGCAAAAGGCCATCAACTCTTCTATCAAACAGGCAGAAGATCTCTTATCTGGAAATCATTAATTGCGCTGATCGTTTTCCTTTTTCTCCGTTGATTTTCAGAATATAAACGCCATTGCTAATATTTTTAGGAAGATCAAGTGCGAGCCTGGAGGAAGTTCTACTCATATCAGAATTACTAAAATTATGCACTTCCTGGCCGTTCATACTATAAAGTTTAAGGCTACTCCATGAGTTCAAGCTTTCTGATAATTGGATGTTGACCTTGTCTTTTGCAGGATTTGGATAGATTACTAAATCTTCTGCACTGCTATTGTCTGTACCGAATGTGTTTAGGAAAAATGTTAAATTGGTATTAGAATTATTCCAAGTAAACTTAGCCTTAGGCGGATCATTACTAGTCTCATTGTAGTAGACCGCCGGCATATTATTTTGATATGCTGTTTCTGAGTTATAAATGGGTATATTATTGCCATTTAGTTCTACGTAATCTATGGCTGTACTATTTGCGGCCTTGATCACAAATTCTATGGTTCTGCTTGTAGGCATGGAAGGATAACTTCCACTATGCGCGAGATCATAAGATATGGCACCACCAGTGTTAAAACCGTCCACCGTAATAGTTTCGTACTGATCGTTCTCAATGGTATTTGTTGAGCTTCCATCATCATTATAAAATGTACAAGATGATGGACCGTCACTTAATTTGTAATGATGAAATGAAATCTGATCGCCATTATAGTCATCCGTAGTTTGAACAAGATCAGTATGTGGTATAATTGCGCCATTTCTAACAAAAATGGGCATCGTATCTATTGGAGCATCTATTGGGTTCTGTAGATCTCCATCAGAAAAATAAGGAATCCAATTTTGCGAATTATTAGGGTCGTTAGGAAATACAACAGACCTTGAGGTTGCTCCCTGTGTTAAGACAGGTGCGATTAGAAAGTCCCTACCCCATAGATACTGGTCATTTATTTCGCTCATGCCATCCATATTAGGGTAATGATAATCCATGGATCTGACCATGGGTGCACCGGTCAAACTGTTCTCAATCGCCAATGAATAATTATAAGGTAACAGTTCATACCGTAGCTCGATAAAGGATCGTACGATATCCTTATAAGGTTGTGGATAAGCCGTTGGTTCTGTCGGGATTCCTTCTCCGTGTGCTCTCATGATCGGGCTAAAAGCACCCATTTGCATCCATCTGGTATAGAGCTCACTGTTCATGCCACCGCCGGTAAATCCGCCGATATCAGAATGCATATAAGCTAATCCACTGTAACCCATATTGATCATGATAGGAATTTGTGCGGCCATTCCGGAGAATGATCGATTGATATCGCCAGACCAGGGTAAAGCTCCATAACGTTGAGATCCTCCATAACCGGAGCGGATCAAATTGAATATGCGCTGATCTGGAAAATCGGTCTCATATTTTTCGTAGAGCATTTTTGTCCAATCCAGCGAATAATAATTATGGACTTCCCTCGCGGTTTGCCCATTATGGAACATATCAGATGGATGGTTCTCCGGCTCGCCCAGGTCGCACCACCAACCTGCTACTCCTTCATTAATCCTGTCTTTATAAAAGTTCCACATCCAGTCTTGTGTTGATGTGTCCATCAAATTCAGAAGAACAGCTGTTCCCGCCCAAAAATCATTGATGATATAAGCATTTCCCTGTGCATTTACGCCCACATCACCATTGTTGATAACCGATGTGTAGTTCGTTGAATTGGAAGTGATGTACGGTTCCGTGATCAGGATGGTCTTTACGCCGTCATTTTCCAGGTCGCTAATCATATCTATCGGCGTAGGAAATGCAGAATTATCCCAGTCTAAATTTCCCATTTCATCCGGTTGCCCAAACCAATACAGGTCTAAACCTATCGCATCGACTGGAAAGTTCTCTGCCTGGAGTTGGTTCACCACATTCCTGGTCTCCGTTTCTGATTGATAACCGAACTTTGACTGGATATACCCTAATGACCATCGCGGTGGTAATGGTTGATATCCGGTTAATTGCGCATAATCGTCCATTACGTCCGGAATATTATCGGCCGCGAGAAGAAAATACGACAACTGTCCATCTTCCAGTTTATAGTTAATTTGATCATCTACCTGATCAAAAGCAATATCCGATGGGAATTGATGGTCAAAATACAAACCATAAGGATAAGTGGAGACAAAGAACGGCACATTGAAGTTCAGGTTCTTAGCTCCCTGATCATAAGCATAGTTGGCCTGATTATAGATAGCTAGATTTTGTTCTCGTAAATTTTGATCTATCGCTCGCATGCCACTACCATGAAACGCTTCATCAGAAGAAATGGACAGGTTTAAACTTGTGCCATTGCCCTGTTTAAAGAATCCTGCTGCATGACGTAGGATCGTATCTGTATTTCGCACCAACTTGAAGGTGATAGGATTTTTTTCTACAACTACTTTATTAGTACCGTTTTGATAGATCAACTTATCTGAAAGATCATTTACATTGCCATTATTAGAGGGTTGCAGAACAACAGCTTTAGAGCTGTCGTCAATGCTTGCATTGATATCGCCATAAAATCCTACTTTGAGAATATCATCAGCGTAGGCTTGCACAGTGTATTGATGCTGGGTCGACTGAATGACCAGTTGATTACCGTTTAAGCTGTGAGAAACGTAGTCATCGTTCAGGTTATCAGGAAAGATCGGGTAGAAAATATCACCACCATCTGATGCACGACCAACGAGAGAACCGTCAGCATTCCTAAATACCATAGCCAGGTCTGTTGCAGTTACATCATTAGGTAGGTTATAATAATTATCGATCTGAAAAGATATTTGATGGATGTTATTGCCCATATCTTGCATTTCTACATCCGGTGTGTTGACCGGCCAATCATTTTTTACAAAAAACCAGTCCGACGGGTTTTGACTATCTGTCGTCAGCACGCCTGTATGGATATAGACCGGTGATACACCTGTGAGCTCAGCATTTCCCTGACTTGCATCATAAGTGATGGTCACATTATCAGAAATAGTAGGATTTTCCGGAGTGACGGTTATCTGAGCCTGAGTGAAAATAAAGCTGAAAAAAAGTATCTTAGATAGAAGTATTCTTGAATTCATAGATTTTTTTATAAAGTTAGAAAAATATATTAAATCCAAGTACATTTTGTATATTTGTATTATCTCAAAAGGGGTGCCCCGATCTTTTATCTGGGCTGAGATCATACCCGTTGAACCTGGGCAAATAATGTTGCCAAGGGAAACACGTCAGCTTTTTATTAAAGTTGATATAAGGTAGCACTCCTGATGTAAACAATACATCAGGTTTTTTTGTTTAACAGCGAATGTTTACCCCTTTCGTTCGAAAAAATCTAATCGAATGAAAGTAGTCATTTTTTCCATCTTTATCTTATTAACCGGATTGACCCAAGCTCAAGAATTTACCATCAGCGGTGAAGTAACAAACGGCCAGAAACCTGTAACAAATGCGCTCATCTATGCGAAAGGTAAGCCGTACAACACAAAATCAGCTGAAAATGGAAACTACAGACTTACTTTACCAAAGGGTAAATATGTTATCGTTTTTGCTTTTGGAAACAGAAAAGAAATCGATATTGACCTTGATCAAGATCTTGAATTAAATGTTGATCTGGCCGATGCCCCGGAAACGCTGGATGAAGTATTAGTGCAATCTATCAGGGTTGATGCTGATTCACCGATTACCCATTCTAATCTTGAAAGCGAAGAGATACAAAAGCGAAACCTGGGACAGGATATCCCAATTTTGATGAGTTATGAGCCAGCAGTAGTTTCAACCTCTGATGCCGGAAATGGCATAGGTTACACCAGTATTCGGGTAAGAGGTAGCGATGCGACACGCGTCAATGTCACACTTAACGGGATTCCTTATAACGACCAGGAAAGCCAGGGCACATTTTGGGTGAATTTACAGGATTTTAGCTCATCAGTTGATAAAATTCAGTTACAACGCGGTGTGGGAACCTCTACCAATGGTTCAGGAGCTTTTGGCGCCAGCATGAACATTTCTACACGAGCGGTTCAGGATAGTGCTCAGGCCAGCATTAGCAATAGTTATGGCTCGTTTAATACCAGAAAGCACAATGTGCAGTTCAGCACCGGCTTGCTCAATGATCATTTTGAAGTGGCCGGTAGGTTATCTAATATCCAATCTGACGGTTATGTTGATCGCGCCACATCTGATCTAAAATCTTATTTCTTACACGGTGCTTATAAAGATGAAAATACGTTGATCAAGGCATTGGTCTTTGGCGGAAAGGAAATCACTTACCAATCTTGGTTCGGGATCGATGAAGAAACTTTAAGAGATGACCGGACTTTTAATCCGGCCGGTCAATATGAAGATGAAGATGGCAATACGCGTTTTTACGATAATGAAGTAGATAATTACAGCCAGGATCACTATCAACTCCACTGGAATCAGCGATATGATAAGCACTGGTCGAGTTCATTTAGCCTAAACTATACTTATGGTCGTGGGTATTTTGAGCAATTTGTTGAAGATGCTGACCTGGATTTCCATGAAATAGGTCCGGTTGATGTGGGCAATCAAAATATAGAAAATGCCGATTTGATAAGAAGACGCTGGCTTGACAATGATTACTATGTCATTAAAGGCGATGTCAATTATCAAAACGATCAGTTAGATGTTAAAGCAGGAGTGTTTTTTAGCCGATATGATGGTGACCATTTTGGAGAAGTCATCTGGTCAGAATTTGCGGGAAATAGCGAGATCAGAGACCGCTACTATGATGGTAATGGCGTAAAAGATGAATTTACATCCTATCTGAAAGCTACCTGGCGGATAGATGATCAGTGGAGTGTTTACGGCGATCTGCAAGAAAGATATGTTAGCTATGAATCTACCGGACTTAGCGACCAGAAGCTCCCGTTTAATGTAGGTGAAAGCTATACTTTTTTTAATCCAAAAGCCGGGTTGACCTATCAGGCTTCGGCAAATCACCAATTATACTTCTCCTACGGTAGGGCGAATCGTGAACCAAGGCGACAAGATTTTCAGATAGGTATTACCACAGCAGAGCAGTTAGACGACTTTGAACTGGGTTGGCGTTACCAAACTACCTCTTCGGTGATTAATGCTAACTTGTATTATATGAAGTATCAGGACCAACTTGTCTTAACTGGTGCGTTAGATGATGTGGGAAACCCTATCAGAGAAACCAGCGGTAAAAGCTATCGTTTAGGCTTAGAGGTAGATGGTAATTTCCAGGTTACAGATTGGCTGAACATTATGCCAAATGTGGCCATGAGCCGCAATAAGAACAGGGATTTTGTTGCACAGATAGACGGTGAACTCAGGGAGTTAGGTGATACTAATATTTCCTTTTCGCCGGAGATCATCGCAGGCAATCAATTGAACTTCCTGCTTACTGATGAGTTTCAGATCAACTTACTTTCAAAATATGTAGGTGAACAGTACATGAGTAATATAGATAGTGAAGCTTCATTGCTGGACGATTTCTTTTATTCGGACCTTAACCTTGTGTATCAAATTAAAGATATCCGTTTTTTTGATACAATTCGATTCAATGCTTTGATCAACAATGTTTTTGATGCGGAATATGCATCAAACGGATACTTTTTTACGTTCGATACGCAAGAAAATGGGATGACACAAACAGTAGAAAACGCGAGGTTTTATCCACAGGCAGGCATCAATTTCTTAGCTGGGGTGACCTTGGAATTTTAATCCACGAATTCTACGGAACGCAATATTGATTCTATCTCGAACATGTTATTGCGCTTTGCAGAAGAGGGTTTGAAGACAAAGCCTTCAACGATCATGTATCTGTTGCGGGCTTTGTCCTTTACAATAAGCATTTGGAATGGCCCTGCCATAAATGAGCCTTCCACATCCCAAACCCCTTTTACTTCATAGGCCAATTTATCACCTACTTTAGTTTCAAAAAGATAGGGCGCATAAGCCTCATCTGTGGCTAAGTAAGTTCCTTCTTTAGGTCCAGGAACGTATTTTTTCCCTATTGAGTCCCTGATCTTAATAATATCTCCAAGGGTGTTTTCATCCTCATCTATAGCGTTTAGCGGAATCTGATAAGCTAACAACTCCATGCTACCATTTTCGATATCTTTTCTCATCCACACAAAATCATCTCCTTCTTTAGCATACCTGTAAGCCGTTGGGAAAAGTAACTTGACACCTAGTTCATCCTGGAGTTTTCCTGTATCTTCCGGGGATTTTTTTATCCTTCTTTGCTTTTCCTTTATTTCAGTTCTATTGATGATATCGATCGCCTCTTTATGATTTTCCTGGATCACCTGAGCTATGGAACTCAGGTCCGGTCCTTTGAACAGTAAAACGTTCTGTGGTCTTGCAAAACTATCCTTTACTACCTTGAACTCCTTTTCAGGTGCATTTTCTATCATGATGACGTTCCTGTTCTTTCGGGCGAACCCATTGAACACCCTAGGTGGTAATTGACTTAGGGAGTACATAGGTTCTTGTTGTGGTAAACCTTTTGCATTAGCAGCAAAAACCGAACGAATAGTCTCACCCAGTGTGTCTTGCCAATGCTGATTTTCAATGACCACATTCAAATTGTTCAATCTTCCAGAAGAATTAGGCGGAATGTTCTTTGTATTGCTATTATGACACGAAATTGCCATAAAGATAAAAGCGGTTATCAATAGGAAGGATGGCTTCATATACTTAATTTTTTTTAAATCTTATCTAAAACTGTTCCAAACTATCCCTAAAGATCGAGAATGTTATTTTTTCCAGAATCTAAAGCCTCTTTTTTCTTTCGCTGCTGCATATCCATACCCATAACCATAATTATAGGCATATTTCCCTTTTGGTGACAAGCCGTTTAAGACAATTCCCATATTATCAATGTTATTAAAGGATTTTAATTTATTGATATGCTCGAGTAATTTGATGTCTGTAAATTCAGCTCTTACAAGATAAAGTAAGATATCCGAAAGGTGCGAAATCAGTAGAGTATCTGAAACATGTATAGTCGGTGCAGTGTCTACTATTATATAATCATAATTCTCTTTAAGTTGATCCAGCAGCTCCTCAAATTTATGGTCATCGAGAAGTTCAGATGGATTTGGAGGTATCGGACCAGAAAGGATTACATCTAAGTTATTACCGGTAATATTTTTGTAGGTCAGATCATCTACCGTAAAATCCTGTTTGGACAAGTAATTGGTCAGCCCGGAAGCGTTTTTATCTAAATTGAAAAGATTATGCAATTGAGGGTTCCTTAGATCAGTTCCGATAATCAATGTCTTTTTTCCTGTTGCGGCATAAACAGAAGCTAAGTTTGCTGACACAAAAGTTTTTCCTTCTCCTTTTGTAGACGAAGTTACATAAATGACGGACCCGCTTTGGCCATTTTTGACCTTTGCTTTTAAAAATCCAAGATTTGTTCTCAGAATTCTAAATGCCTCAGCTACAGGGGAAACGTCATATTTATCTATCAGTTTATTTATCTTCGAGTGAACTTGAGGTATCTCAGCGACAACAGGACTACCTTTGACCACATTTTCTACCTGTGATTTTGCGTTTATCTTAGTGTATAACAAAAACTTCAAATAGAGGAACCCGAATGGCACTGCTAAACCTAGGATCAAACCTCCTAAAAGGATAATGGGTTTTTTTGGACTTACCGGTTCAGGTTTGGTGTAGGCAAAATCGACCACCTTTATTTTGGGTGATGCGATCGCGTAGGATAAACCGGCTTCTAACTGTTTTTGAAGCAAGAATAAATAGAGTTTTTCTTTTACGGTTTGCTCTCTTCCTATTTTCCTGATATTCCTTTCTTTTCTAGGTAATGAAGATATTTGACTTTCGTACTTATTTACCTGTTGTTCTATTTCTTGTATGGCATTCTGTAAAGAAGCGATATAATTATTAACAGATTGTAGAATGTTTCTTCTAAGATCAATGATCTGTCTGTTTATTTCAATGACCTGAGAGTTCCTGGGCGTAGAAGATACCAAAAGTTTTTGACGGTCTAATAGCTTTTTATTGTATTCGTCCGTCAGTGTATTCACATTGTCATTTTCAATTCCTATGTTAACAGGTAAAAGTTCATATTTAGCTGTATTCTGGAGCTCTTCCTTGAAAAGTTTAGCGACGCTGAGTTGTTTGGATTTGTTAAAGTACTCCATCTCCGTTTTAGCACTTTTTTCAAACAGCACTTCCGCATTAACTTTAACATCTACAACATCATTGATCTTTTTATATTGTACAAGGTTTTGCTCTACGGAATCCAATTCTTCAACAAGAATATCAAGGCGTTCTTCTACAAAGTCCTTGGTCCGTTTAGCGATCTTCCTATTATCTCTCACACCATCTTGTTTGAAAGCTTCGATAAGGGTGTCGATAATGGCCTCGTTCTTTCTTTGATTTTGTCCTTCTAAGGATAATTGAAGGATTTCACTAGCCTCACCAACGGGTTGCACATTGATCTTTTGGCTCAGATCGCTGATGAGCTTTTCAAGGTATTGATATTGAAAGCTATATTGATTTTCGAAAACATCCTCATTCAAATTTTCTTTCAGCTTGAGGACAAAACTGAAATTTCCTACATCAACCTTCTGGCCAAATCGATGATCTTTATCGTAGTCCAGGTCATCAACCTGGATCCGATAGGTCGATCGGTCGATTATACTCAAGTTGAACCTGGGGTTTTCTTCTATTTCAGAAGAATCTATTTTTTTCCAGTTAACCGCTACAGGTATATTTTCATCGAAAAGGGTGAACGATTTGATCTGACCTTCACGTTTGAAGTTGGTTTGAAGATCAAGTTGATTGATAACATTAGTGATCAACCTCCTGGACTTAAGTATTTCCTTTTCATTTTCCAGGTTGACCTCACTAAGGTCCAACAAAGGAGAACTTCCTTGTAAGGCGGTAAAGTCCAGGCCTTCATTTTCTTTAAGGATCTTTATCTTCCCGGTAGAGTTATAGATATCGTTAGCATATCTTAAATACAGGAATGTGATGATCAGGGCGACAATTACAGAGCCAACAAAAAATGGCCAGTAACTTAGATACTTGAAAAGCGTTTCTTTTATGTCGACCGATTCGTCACTTATATTAGATTCGTTTATGTTTTGTTGCGTCATTTATCTAAATATAATCACAATTGCTGATAGTATAACGGATAAAGCGGATAATACCGTGCTGGCATTGCCTATGAATCCAGCCCTTTTAACTTGCGGATTATTAGGTTCAACATAGATTTGATCGTTTTGTTTCACAAAATAGAACGGGGAATTCATCCAATCAGAACTAGTGAGGTCGATCCTTTTGGCTATCCGCTCGCCGTCTTTATGTCTAATCACCAATACATTTTTTCTTTTACCGTTTATGGTTAAACCACCGGCTTGTCCCAGCGCCTGGAGCAAAGTGTAATTTTCCTCGATGATCTCATAAGTGCCAGGTCTGTTCACTTCGCCTAGAACTGTGAATTTATAATTGATAAGGCGAACACTGACAATCGGGTTTTTCAAATAATCCTGGAGTTCTTTTTCTAAAAAACGCTGAACTTCTTTTGTCGACTTTCCCTTAACCGATATAGCTCCAAGTTCTGGGAAATCAATTGTTCCGTCTTTCTTAACGAGATAGCCGTTTACTTTTAAGATGTCTAGCCTTATGTTCTGTTGTCCCTGACCGGCTTGTGGATTAAACTGTAATGCTGCATCGGGATTGAGGGTTCTCACATTGATGTTCAAAATGTCATTTGTAGCGATCTCAAGTTGATCAGAATAATTTTCAACATCTTCTAAAGCTGTTGAATCAATATCCTGAAAGTACACGATCTTTTTTCTGGAAGTACAACTTGCTAGCAAGATAAAAGCCAGTAATATAATGGTTAGTTTTTTCATCGTCTGCAAATATAAATTAATTTAATGTTCAGACCGCACAAAAATAAAAGGAACGAATTTCTATATAAATTCTTATATTTGACCGACCAATCTATTTATTTTGATAAAACTTAAAACCCTTGTTATAAAGATCTCCAGGCGCATTATCAAAAATTATGTTCCTCGAGAGATTATTTTCTGTATTGATGCCATCATAGCGTTCATATCCGCCCAAAGTGCTTATTTCCTAGTAGGAAGTATACAGCCGGTATCCTTAAAGATCCTGAACCTTAGCTTTGAGTTCTGGACTTTTTGGGGTATACAATTGATATCCTTCATGATCTTCAAATCTTATTCAGGTATCATCCGGTATACAGGTTTCAGGGATGCTTTTAGGCAGATACAGACCACGAGCTTTACCGTTATCCTCGTGCTTTTGATCAATCAGTTCACCATTACTTCCTTAGGGAAAAAGATCATCTATGATGGTGGAGCCATCATTTATGGTTTTATCGCCTTTTCTCTTTTGTATTTTTTTAGGATCGTTGTCAAGAGGATCTATCAGGCGATCAATGCAAATCGCTCGCCAATCTACGCATACGTATTAGGCACAGAACTCACGGATGTTGCTATTGCGGAAAGCCTTTTGTCCGATCCTCAGAAAAAGTTCAACCTCATCGGGTTCATAACTGAATATAATAAATTAAAAAGGAACAAGATCTTCACTTTACCGGTGAAATCTATTGACCAATTAGAAAAGGCCAGTTGCCGAAATAAAGCGCTCATTGTTTCAGAAAGAAGGTTGAAGAACATCACTGCTAACAATAAGCAGCTTATTGACAGCTTATTAGATCTTAATCTAAAAATCTATAAACTCCCGGAAATAGAAGACTGGGACAAGGAAAGTATAAGTGCTGAGATAAAACAAGTAAAACTCGAAGACCTTCTTCATAGAAGCCCGATAAAACTACATGATACAGAACTTAGAAAGAACTATGCTGATAGGGTGATAATGGTCACTGGAGCCGCAGGGACCATAGGTAGTGACATCGTCCGTCAATTGATAGAATATCAACCTAAGACCTTATTGCTTGTTGATCAGGCAGAAACACCATTGCATGAAGTAGAGCTAGAACTTAACAAGGATTTCCCAGAATTGGATTTCAGGGTCATCGTAGCAGATGTCACCAACCAAGAAAGGGTTAAGTCCATTTATGAGACCTATCACCCGCACGTAGTCTTCCACGGCGCCGCCTATAAACATGTTCCAATGATGGAAAAAAACCCTTCAGAGGCTTTATCCGTGAATGTTTGTGGAACAAAGAACGTGGCACTATTGGCTCTTCAGTTCAATGTGGAAAAATTTGTTTTCGTTTCAACTGATAAGGCCGTGAACCCCACTAATATCATGGGCGCATCCAAAAGAGCGGCCGAAATGTTAATACAATCCCTTTCTCAAAAAGAAGAGGTGAAGACCAATTTTATTACGACCCGCTTTGGTAATGTTTTAGGTTCCAATGGTTCTGTTATTCCTCATTTTAAAAAACAGATCAAGAATGGCGGTCCCATAACAGTCACCCATCAAGCCATAACCCGATATTTCATGACCATAGATGAAGCTTGTCAACTTGTATTAGAGGCTGGTATCATGGGAAAAGGGGGCGAGATCTACGTATTTGATATGGGGCAACCGGTAAAGATCCTCGACCTGGCCAAGAAAATGATAAGGCTATCAGGATTCATTCCTGAAAAGGAAATTGAGATCAAGTTCAGTGGCCTAAGACCTGGAGAAAAACTCTACGAAGAACTCCTTGCTGATAAAGAGAACACCTTACAAACCTATCACGAAAAGATATTGATCGCTAAGAGCTCTTATCAATTTGATAGCAGCAATAGGATCTTGCTCAATAATTTATTTGAACAGATCCAGAACTACGAAGAAGAGCGCTCTCTAAAAACCCTTAAACAGCTGGTTCCGGAATATAAGAAGGAAAAGTCAAGTGTGAAGAGCGAAAAGGCAAAAGCAGAATAGTCTATTGTGTAGGTGCTAACTTGTTTTTGCTTTCCTTTATTTTTTTCTTGTCATGTTTTTTCAAACTATCCATCACCTTTTCTATACTATCTAACTTGGCTTTTTTCTTAGCTATGTTGTCTTCTACTCTTTTATAGATCGATAGATTCTTGTTGAACTGGAAATTGTAATATTCTATGTTCTTTTCCAGCGTCAAACTATCCACATTATGCTTTTGAGCAATGTGGTGGAAAGGATCGTCTATGAAATTTGAAAGTCTATCACTGTTCACATCCCTTGCTGATTTAAGGATCATCAGGTCAGATAGTATATTTACCATTTTATCTTCGCTTAACAAACGGTCCGGTTTTTCCACCTTGTCTGCAGATTGACAAGATAAAAGAATAAATAACGGTATGTGCATTAAATATCTGGTCATCTATCAAAAGTTAATTTCTCACCAGGCTCAAAGTCAGAGAACTTAAAGTTCTGGTAGGCAATCCTACCGTTGACGAAAGTATATAGAACCCTAGCTTGAAAGGTCTTGTCCATCATAGGCGACCAGTTACATTTATAGAGCAGGTTCTCCTGTGTTACGGTAAAGGGTGCTGCTGGATCCACTAATACCATATCAGCCTTATAACCTTCCTTTAAAAACCCTCTTTTTTCAATATCAAAGAGCAGAGCAGGATTATGAGATGCTTTTTGAACTACATTCTCAACAGTCGTTTCTCCATTGATGACCATATCGAACAAAGCCGGAAGAGCGTGCTGAACCATAGGTCCGCCACTAGGACAGCTTGTATAAGGTTGGCTTTTTTCTTCTATGGTATGCGGAGCATGGTCTGTAGCAAAGACATCGATCAGCCCAGCGTTGAAAGCTTTTACAAGTGCTTTCCTATCCGACTCCTTCTTTACTGCTGGATTCCATTTGATATGTGAGCCGAGCTCGGCATATTGATCTTCATTGAACCAAAGGTGATGTAGGCAAACCTCAGCTGTTATTTGTTTTTCTGAAAGCGGTTTTTTATCCGTGAACAAGGAAAGTTCTTTTTCTGTTGATAAGTGGAACACATGTAACCTAGCACCTGTTTTTTTGGCTAGTTCAACCGCAGATGATGAAGATAAGTAACAAGCCTCTTCGCTTCTGATCAGCGGATGTTTTCCCACTGGGATATCCTCTCCATATTCCTTCTTATACCTATCTAAGTTCGCTTGAACTGTAGACTCATCCTCACAATGTGTAGAAATGATAACGGGCGATTCTTTAAAAATTGCTTCAAGTACGTTTTTATCATCTACCAGCATATTCCCGGTAGATGAGCCCAGGAATAATTTTAAACCAGCTACTTCTTTAGGGTCGATCCTTTTGATCATCTCCAGATTATCGTTCGCTCCCCCGAACATGAAGGAGTAATTGGCATAACTTTCCCTTGCAGCAATAGCAAATTTATTTTCTAGTTCGTCAAAGTTAGTCGTCTGCGGTTTCGTGTTGGGCATTTCTATAAAACTGGTTATACCGCCGGCAATCGCAGCTTTTGAGCCTGTTTTAATGCTTTCTTTATGCGTGAGCCCTGGTTCACGGAAATGCACCTGATCATCTATGAATCCGGGGATGAGATAATTACCTTCAGCATCGATGACCTTAGTATTATTGGATTTAGAACTTATTGAAGTTCCTATTTGAACGATCATATCATCGTGGACTAACAGGTCTCCTTCAGTGATCTTTCCTTCATTAACTATCCTGGCATTCTTTATCAATGTTTTCATGGTTTAGTTTTTAGGATTTGACAATTTTAATTTTAGAACTCCAAATATAGCTTCATTGATGATCTTGGCGTTCATTTTAGACCTTCCTTTTTCTCGGTCAGTAAATATGACAGGTACTTCTTTTATCTTATATCCTAGTTTAAAGATCTTATACTTCATCTCTATCTGGAATGCATATCCTACAAAATTTATCTTGTCCAATTTTAAGTGCTTGAATATCTTGCTGTTATAACAAACAAAACCGGCCGTAGCATCTTCAACGGGCATTCCGGTGATGAGTTTAACATATTTTGAAGCAAACCAGGATAAAAGGATCCTTTTCATAGGCCAGTTCACAACGTTGACACCTTTCACATATCTGGACCCTATGGCCATATCAAAACCATCGTTATGACAAGTCTCATATAATTTGATAAGGTCCTTAGGGTTGTGGGAGAGGTCCGCATCCATCTGAAAGATACGATCAAAACCTTTGCCTAATGCCCACTTAAATCCAGCAACATAAGCTCTTCCTAAGCCTTTTTCACCTTTCCTGAACATATAATGAAGGCGCTTATTTTCTTTAGCCATCCTTAAGAGGACTCTTTGCGTTCCATCATCAGATTCATCATCTACTACGAGCACTGAAAAATCTACCGGAAGAGAAAAAACAGCACTTACGACCTTTTCAATGTTGTCAACTTCGTTCAAAGTAGGAATAATGACTAAATTAGCAGGCATCAAAACTTTTTTGCGAATTTACGTTTTTCTATCTTAAAAATGTTTTTTTAGCTATTGACTCATGTAATGTTATTATGGAAGATCAAACAATAATAATCCTTCTAAGTTTATTGTTCACAATGCTTTTCGTTGTGATTCGACATCTCAACAAGAATCTTTTCCATCCTATGCTGATGATTCCGTTAGCCGTCCAGTTCATCAAAATAGACGAGCATGAAACATCTAATAAGAGGTTATCTTATACGTTGTTCCAAATGCTCTCTTTTTTAGCGATCCCATTGACCATAAGGTACTATGATATTAAGTTCGAAGAGAATACCATAGGGCTCGAGCATTATCTGGATCCAGCGTTCAAGTTGCTTTTCTGGTCTGTCATGATAGGTTTATTTTTTTTACTCAAGACGTTCATGGAATATATTGCTTTCCATTTACTGGACATGAGAAATATTTTACGTTCTTTTATAAAATATAAGTTGCTATTAGTCAACTACTGTTCTGTTTTGATGGTTCCTGTGATACTTATCAATGAGTTTAATGATTTTGATCTTTCAGTAAAGTTCAACCATATCCTATCCGGTCTGATTATCATTTATGCTCTTGGCCAGCTTATGTACATGACGAGACAGCGTAAACTTATTTTGAGCAATTTGCATTATTTTATTTTGTATCTTTGCGCTTTCGAATTTGGAACATATTTCGTCGTTTATCATTTGATGATCGACTAAATAAATGAAACACTCCTCTATATGAAAGTGAAAAGTATATTGATTTCACAACCTGAACCGAAAGCCGAAAATTCACCTTACGCTGAATTAGAGCAAAAGTTTAATTTGAAAGTAGATTTTCAGCCATTCATACATGTAGAAGGTGTTGACGCTAAAGAAGTAAGGCAACAGAAAATAGACCTGACCAAATTTTCTGCCATCATCCTGACCAGCAGGAATGCAGTAGACCACTTTTTTAGGATCGCGGAAGAAATGCGTTATGAGATCCCTACTTCCCTTAAGTATTTCTGTCAGAGCGAAGCTGTGGCCTATTACCTTCAGAAGTATGTGGTGTACAGAAAACGTAAGATCTATGTAGGAAAACGTACCTTCCAGGACATTATAAACCTAATAAAGAAACATAAGGATGAGACCTTCTTATTACCCTCATCTGATATGTTGAAACCCACAATTCCTCAACAGCTTGATGAAATAAAGGTAGAATGGAAAAGAGGGATATTCTACAGAACCGTTGTAAGCGACCTCTCTGACCTGAGGGATGTGACCTATGATATCGTTGTTTTCTTTAGCCCGAGCGGAATCAAATCGCTGTTTGAGAACTTCCCAGACTTTGAACAGAATGATACGCGCATAGCTTGTTTTGGCAATTCCACCATTAAAGCAGCCCATGACTATGGTATCAAAGTGAACATCAAGGCTCCTACACCTGAAACACCATCCATGACGATGGCACTTGAAAACTATATCGATCAGGTTAATAAAAAATAGCTGATGAACATCAGTTCATCAGCTACCGTAGTATTAGTGATAAGTAAAGGTTTACTTATTTCCCTGCATCAGGTGAACCTTCCATAATTTCATCATTAGCATAGTCGCTGAACTTTTCAAAGTTCTCATGAAAAGACCTTGCTAGTTCATCCGCCTTCTCATCGTATGCACCTGGGTCTTTCCAGGTTTGTTTGGGGATCAACACCTCATCAGGAACACCAGGACAACTTTCAGGTAGATATAGACCAAAGAACGGTTCTCTTTTAAATTCTTGGTTATCCAGCTTTCCCTCTAGAGCAGCTGTGATCATTGCTCTTGTGAATCTTAATTTTATACGCGAACCTACGCCATAAGGACCGCCGGACCATCCTGTGTTGATCAACCAAACGTTCACGTTGGCCTCTTTCATCTTTTTGCTTAACATTTCAGCATATCTGGTAGGGTGTAATGGCATGAAAGGCGCGCCAAAGCAAGCAGAGAAACTAGGAAGCGGTTCATCTATTCCTTCTTCAGTACCGGCTACTTTTGCCGTATAACCACTTATGAAATGAAAAGCAGCCTGACCCGGTGTAAGCTTACTAATCGGAGGAAGTACACCAAACGCATCAGCCGTTAAGAAGAATATGTTCTTAGGATTGTGCCCAACAGAGGAAGGCTGAACATTATCTATATGAGATAGTGGATAGCTGACCCTGGTATTTTGTGTTATACTATCATTGCTGAACTCTATGTTCTTATCATCATCCAGTACTACGTTTTCCAGAATGGCACCTTTCTTTATTGCTCTAAAGATATCAGGTTCTTTTTCCTCAGTCAGGTCAATGACCTTAGCGTAACAACCGCCTTCAAAATTGAAGACCGTGTTCTCGTTGGTCCACCCATGTTCATCATCACCAATCAGTGCTCTGTCAGGGTCAGCTGATAAGGTGGTCTTGCCAGTCCCTGATAAACCGAAGAAAACAGCGGTGTCTCCGTCTTTTCCCACATTCGCAGAGCAATGCATAGGTAAAGCATCTTTAAAAACCGGTAGCTCAAAGTTGAGCGCTGAGAAGATTCCTTTCTTGATCTCGCCCGTATAACCAGTACCGCCTACGATAGCGATCTTTTTAGTGAAGTTCAAGATGGCGAAGTTCTTAGAGAGTACTCTATCAATATCAGGATTTGCCTCAAAGCCAGGTGCGTTTATCACCGTCCATTCCGGCTGGAAGTTCGCCAGTTCATTCTCCTCTGGACTTAAGAACATGTTGTAACAGAACATATTGCTCCAGGGCAGTTCATTTACGTGTCTAATGTTCACCTTGTAGTTCTCGTCTGCACAAGCATAAACATCTCTAACATAAATCTCTTTACCAGAAAGATAATCTGTTATCTTATCATAAAGTGAATCAAAGGTTTCAGGTTCAATAGGTTTATTGATCTCGCCCCACCAGACTTCATCTTTTGTGATCTCATCTTTGACAAGATATCTGTCCTTAGGTGATCTCCCAGTGAACTTACCAGTATTAACGGCCAATACACCATCGGCTGTCTCTTCTCCTAGTCCTTTTTTTACGGTAATGGATTGTAATTCTTCAGGGGTTAGACCGTAACGGATATCAGCGTTTTCAATGCCATGTACCTCTAGGTCTTGCTTAACTTTGGAAATCTCATCTTTAGCCATATTGTAAATTTTTGTAAAATTAATCTTATTTTAATGAAAATTTAGAACGTTACGAGTTTGATTTTTTTGTATTTGACCAATAACTGATGAATATCAGGAACCATCCAGAGATCAACAAGCTGCCTCCTATTGGTGTCGTTAAAGCTATATTTTTAAAATCGAACGAACTCAGGTCATTCGTGGCCAGCCCATATATTGAACCAGAGAAAAGTACGACCCCTATCAGCAACAAAAGCCAGATGATCTTTTTTCTTTTTAAGGATAACTTGTTTTCCAAACCTAAGAACATTAGGAGCAAGGCATGTATCAAATGATATCGTACCCCTGTATCATAAGTTGATAGCTGGTCTGTTGTGAGAACACTTTCAAATGCATGTGCTCCAAAAGCTCCAAGAATGACACCTGTAAGACCAAGTGCTGTTCCTGTGAGAATGATAATTCTATTCATTTAAGTTTTGTCTAATTCGCAAAATACTTACTTTCGCTTTTCTACAAATTTAATCAATTTTAAAATATAAGCTTTGTTTTTATGGAAAACATAATTATCATAGGTGCTGGAAAATCCTGCTCATGGCTCATCAAATACTTAAGTGAACAAGATCAACTCCCTGTTTCTATAAAGGTCGCCGACCGATCGATCGATGTAGCTCAACGATCAGTTGATGGACATGCTAGGTGTACTGCAATTAGTTTGGACATCTTTGATAGTTCAGCGCTTGAAGCGGCTATAAAGGGAGCATCCATCGTGATCTCCATGTTACCGGCAAGATTCCATATGGTGGTGGCCAGGACCTGCCTTAAGCTCAACAAGAATATGATAACCGCCTCTTATGTTTCTAAGGAAATGGGCGACCTCCATGATGATGTCAAAGCAAAAGGACTGACCTTTTTAAATGAGATTGGTGTGGATCCGGGCATAGATCACATGAGCGCAATGGAGGTTATCGATGATATAAAGGAAAAAGGTGGGAAAATGTTGATGTTCGAATCCTTTACTGGTGGACTCGTAGCTCCTGAAAGCGATGATAATCTCTGGCACTATAAGTTCACATGGAATCCCAGGAACGTTGTTTTAGCTGGTCAGGGAGGTGCGGCTGAGTTCATTCAGGAAGGCAAGTACAAATATATTCCCTACCAGCGACTATTTAGAAGGACAGAATTCCTGCAAGTCCCTGAATATGGTAAGTTTGAGGGCCTGGCAAACCGCAACTCACTGGCCTACAGAAGTATATATGGTCTAGAGGATATTCCAACCATTTACAGAGGAACCCTTAGGCGTGTAGGGTTCAGCAAAGCCTGGAACGTATTCGTACAATTAGGTATGACGGATGATACCTATAAGATACAAGATGCAGAGAACATGACCTATAGGGAGTTCGTCAATCTTTTCCTTCCTTATTCACCATCTGATTCCATAGAGTTGAAATTGAGACATTCACTAAAGATCGATCAGGACGACCTGGTATGGGAGAAGCTCATCGAACTAGACCTTTTCAGTCATTCGAAGCGATTGGGACTGCAGGAACCTACTCCAGCCGAAGCACTACAAAAGATACTGGAGGACAAGTGGACATTAGACAAGCAGGACAAGGACATGATCGTCATGTACCACAAGTTCGGCTATGAGCTCAATGGTCAGAAAGAACAGATAGATTCTACAATGGTATGCATCGGCGATGACCAAAAATACACTGCTATGGCCAAAACTGTAGGTTTACCAGTAGGAATTGCGACCCTTAGGATTTTGCAGGGAAAGGTCAGGGCAAAAGGTGTATTAAGACCAACGATGAAGGAAATCTATCAACCTGTTCTTAAAGAACTACGCGATTTTGATATCGTTTTTAATGAAAGGGAAAAAGAATATTTAGGATACAATCCTGATAATTTAAGTTAGATCACATACCTTTTTAAAGCATTACTATTTGAAACTTTCAAATATTGTATGGAATTATGCGGTAAGTGATGTCGATCTGTAAAAAATATTTTTTTGTTAGCTTCGGAAACAGCTTGATGAAGGTGGTCAGCACCTCTGTAAAAACTATTTTGCACTTTTACTTTAAAGATATGATCACTTTCATCTCCTATTATGAGCTCGTGCGGATAAATTACTACTTTTCGTTTTGCTTTGGGTCCTAAGGATAAGATATTAACATCATCCAATAGTTGAGCTACTTCGATATATCGTGGATTCTCAAAGACTTCCTTTGGAAGACCTTTTTTGATGATCCTTTGGTCTGATAAAATGGCGACCTCATCTGCAAAAGACAGGAATTCCTCTTTTTCGTGACTTACGAACAGGCAAGTTATACCCTGATCTTTAACATAGCTGAAGAATCTTCTTCTGAGCTCGTACTTGATATGATGATCAATATAGTTAAAAGGTTCGTCCAGTAAGATGAGTGCTGGATCATCTGCCAACGAACTTGCAATGGATACTCTTTTCTTTTGACCTCCACTAAGGTCTTTGACCAGCCTTTCTTTGAATCCTAAAAGGTCTACTACTTTCAAAAGTTCATCACATCGCTTATCACTTCCCACTGGTTCAGCTCGTGAAAGCTTTTTTTTAACATTTGAGGCAACTGATGTATAGGGCATCAGGTCGGATTCTTGTAATAAAAGGTTGACTCCGTTTTCGCCGGGAACGAGTTTTTTTGAAGGTGGCCTTATCCATTTTCCATTCCAGGATATTTTCCCTTGGTCTGGTTCTAAATAACCATATATCAAAGAGACAAGTGTACTTTTACCACATCCGCTCTTCCCTGTTAAGGCCAGTATTCTCCCTTTATCCACTCTTAGGTCCAAAGAGTCGATGATCTTTTCATCTTCGTAAGCAAAGCTCAGGTCATTTATTTGAAGCATTTATTAATCAACTATCAGCTTTTTCGTGAATGAACGACCTTGAACGTCTAATTTCAATATGTAAACCCCTGTCGACAAACTATTGATATTGACCCTTGCCTCATCAATATCATCTAAGCTTTTATAGAGTACTTCCCGGCCATTCAGCGAGTAGATAGTTACAGCTCCATTTAACCCGACACTATTGGAGAGTTCAATAGTAACTTGATGATCTGCAGGGTTTGGATAAATAGCGAATGAAGATGCATCCATATCATTAACTCCCAGACTACATTCTGGAGGAAGGTCAAAAGCTTCTATCTGGTCTGTTCTGGACAATGAAGAACCCTGATCGGCACTAAAACCTAATCCTCTATCGGCAAAGGTCTCCCATATCAAACAGGAATTCGCACCACCGTTTATTTGCTGGTCTGCCTGTAGAATAGCATCCCTTCCATCTACAAAACCCGGGTTACAAGACTGAAGTTTCATTCCGTCCAATATGAGCTGCATCGCCATATTGTTCCCGCCATTACCATTATAAAGGTCAGGATCGAATCCATACTCGTCTATGAAAGCCCAGGTCAGGTCCCAAAGCATAGTAGCCCAAACAAAGCCTATTCCGTGTGGCATGGAAATGACGTTTTCATTGTTCGTAATACCATAAGTTGCTGGATTGACCGCCATGTTCGTAGAATATCTCGCTGGCCTTATACCACCACCAGATGGGCTTTGATCAATTGCGTAAGTAGCATAACCTCTAGGATCCGTCGGCTGGTCATTAGAATCCATGGTGGTCACTAAACCCAACCAGTCACTCCAGCCTTCACCCATTTGCTCTTCGTTGAACAAACAATCCGACTGACTTTTTCCGCCTGTTAATCGAGTTGAGATGCCATGTCCATATTCATGGGCGATGATTCCATTATCGTAATCGCCATCTATTCTAAAAGGTCCATTGTTCACTAATGTCGCATTGATATCGGTGTCGTTCTGCAGTGCATTGATCAGGGGAAGACCCTCTAAGAGGGAAATCATTACCGATGGTATGGTGATGGAGCTGGAAGTTCCTCCCATAGTGATGGGATCGCCGCTAACATTGTTAATGATGATCACCGCTAAAGCTCCCGCATTTTGTGCTTTTTGAACCTTAGAGACAAACGTACAATTCCCTCTTTCTATCACGGCTATCTTTCCGTTGATCTCATTGGTGTTGATCAAATTATCACACGCATCAATTGGGTTAACGGGAACTGAAGCATCATCATCTTCCACCAGAACAAGATCGGTCGTGATAGGGGTTGAAGAAATAATAGGACCAAAACCGGCAGGTACACCTAAAAAGGAATCAGCTTCACTTTGGGGCGAGTTGATGATGAAATTATCACTGGGTCCACCAGGAGCGGACCAAAGGAACATCTGCATTTGTGGATTAGAACCTTCCGGAGGCGTACCAAAATTCGCGTTGTTGATACCGCTACCATCTTGAGCATCAGCCACCACGAAATCTCCTCCCTGACCATTCCCTGAATAATTGATCTCCTGAAAATTACCAGAAGCCTCATCAAATCCGTAATTGGCAAAGATATCGTGCATGATGTTGTTCCAATAGAATAGATTTGTTATGGCCGCATCTTGATTGATCTCCGGTGGCTGGTTAAAGTCCAACGGAAAATCGAATTGTAGGTTCGGACCGCCATCTGGTGAATAACCGCCGGTATTATTACCATCCCTATCTTCTCTGGCTAGTACGTTGTTCCCTGCCGTAATGGTAGTTTCTGGACCTGAGACACCGTCTAGGTCATGCCATCCGTATGGGGAAGAACTAGGGTCTGCAGGATCAACGATCAGACTGCGGTTTCCATGGTTGGGTGATTCTACGGGACTAGGGTATACTCGATAACTTGCGTTCATAAAGCTAGCTGTTCCTTTAATGTAGCTCGTGTGCTGACCATCTGTAGTAATATCTATTCCGGCCGATACTTTTTGCTCATGAGTACAAGTTAACATCCAATTGTGCTTTCTTAAGAGCTCGCCATTGGCAGCATCTAATGCCACGTTCCACCAATTATTGCTGTCTTTGGGTTTTATAGTGACCTCCCAGGCGAAACGCAACACTTTACGTTCATCAACAGGTTGATAGATGAGCTTAGCTTTTATTTTACGCTTTGATATCTCCGTATTAGACAAGGAATAATATCCGCTTTCATTACTTTCTATTATACTTGTTGGTGTAGTTGAATCAAGGTTCAGGTGATCGAACGCCGCATCCACGGCCATAGTAACATCCATAGGTGAGCCATCTGATGAGCTTACTTTATCGTTAATATCTTTTATAAAGGAAGAATTGAACACTTCTACTTTCCCGTTTTTAATGAGTACTGAAACTATCGCATTAAATACTGGATAACCCTGGACCGTTTGTTGTATGTAAACATGCTTACCATTCAAACTCTCAGAATCATATTGATCATTGATGGAAAACTCGCTGACATCCTCTTCATCTAGCTGATGTTTACGATGATGTTCATTAAAATAACCATTGATGATCGACCTTGTTTCTTGAGAGAAAGCATAAGTAAGACATAAACTAAGTAATAAAGTCAAGTAATATCGCATACAAGTATTTTTTATAAAAATAAATTTCGATCATCAAATCGACAAGTGATAAGCTTATTTTTTGATGATATTTAAGAAATCCTAATCATCATTGAGCTTTAACACGGCCATAAAAGCCTCTTGTGGGATTTCTACGTTCCCTACCTGACGCATTTTCTTCTTTCCTTTCTTTTGTTTTTCTAAAAGCTTTCTTTTCCGGGAAACATCTCCTCCATAACATTTTGCGGTCACATCTTTACGCAATGCCTTGATGGTCTCACGAGCGATGACCTTTGAGCCTATGGCCGCCTGAACTGGGATATCGAATTGTTGTCTGGGGATCAATTGTTTTAACTTCTCGCACATCTTCTTGCCTATTTCATAAGCGTTATCAACGTGTAATAAGGCAGTTAATGCATCTACGGTCTTCCCGTTCAATAGCATATCAACTTTCACAAGCTTTGATGTTCGCATACCAATAGGGGAATAATCAAAAGAAGCATATCCTCTGGAAACGGTCTTTAACCTGTCATAAAAATCAAATACGATCTCTGCCAGTGGCATGTCAAAAGTAAGCTCTACACGTTCCGTTGTAAGATAGGACTGATTAACGATCTCTCCTCGCTTATCTATACAAAGCGACATGACCGGACCTACATAATCTGCTTTCGTGATGATACTTGCCCTGATATAAGGCTCTTCCACATGATCTATGGTTGAAGGTTCCGGCAGGTCAGATGGTGTATTGATAGTTATAGGCTCTTCCGGGTCTTTGTTTGTATATGCTACATAAGATACGTTAGGTACCGTAGTGATCACGTTCATATCGAACTCGCGTTCTAATCTTTCCTGTAATATCTCTAAATGCAACATTCCCAGAAAACCACATCTAAAACCGAACCCTAATGCCGCAGAACTCTCAGGGGTAAACACTAAAGAAGCATCATTTAACTGAAGTTTTTCCATAGAACCGCGCAAGTTCTCATAATCATCTGTATCAACAGGATATATGCCTGCAAAGACCATGGGTTTTACATCTTCAAAGCCAGAAACGGCCTGATCAGTTGGGTTTTCCTCAAGGGTTATGGTATCGCCTACCTTTACTTCCCTTGCATCTTTTATTCCTGTTATCAAATATCCTACATCGCCTGTTTCTACTTTGTTCTTAGGGAACTGGACCAATTTCAACGTCCCTATTTCATCAGCATAATAAGATTTCCCGGTAGCTAAGAACTTGATCTTATCGCCTTTTATTAGTGACCCGTCAAATATCCTGAAATAGGTCTCCACTCCACGATAAGGATTGTAGACCGAATCAAATACCAATGCTTGTAACGGTTTTTTAGGCTCACCTTGTGGCGCGGGAACTTTATGGATGATGGTTTCCAGTATTTTATCGATACCGATCCCTTCCTTGGCACTAGCATGTATCACCTCATCCATCTGGCAACCTAAAAGGTCCACGATATCATCAGTGACCTCTTCTACATTGGCGCTTGGCAAGTCTACTTTGTTCAATACCGGAATGATCTCCAGGTCGTTCTCTAATGCTAGATATAAATTAGATATCGTTTGTGCTTGAATACTCTGAGCGGCATCTACGATGAGGAGTGCTCCTTCACAAGCTGCGATGGAACGCGAAACCTCGTAGGAGAAGTCCACGTGGCCTGGCGTATCTATGAGGTTCAGTATATATTCTTCTCCTTGATGCTGGTACACCATCTGGATGGCATGGCTTTTTATGGTAATTCCCCGTTCGCGTTCCAGGTCCATATCGTCTAGAAGCTGTTCCTGACGTTCGCGCTTTGTCACTGATTTGGTTGAATCTAACAATCGGTCGGCCAGTGTGCTCTTTCCATGGTCGATATGAGCTATAATACAAAAATTCCTGATATTCTTCATCTACTTGACGTCTTAATCTGCAAATATAGATAAATAAGGAGGTTTTAAGCCAAAATAGAGGATCTTAGCATTTGTTGATTTTTTTTCTATGCAGCTATCCGATAAGAAGTTAGTATATTTGCATCTTATTAAAATTAAAATGCAATTAACTGAACAGCAGAAAGTTAGGCGGGACAAGCTTCAGCAATTAAGGGAATTGGGAATAGATCCCTTTCCAGCTGAAGCTTATGAGGTAGAAAATACCGCACAGGACATAAAAGATGATTTCAAAACCGGAAAAAAGGTCAAACTGGCCGGAAGGTTAATGGCCAAGAGAATCCAGGGAAAAGCTTCATTCGCAGAGCTACAGGATTCCACAGGAAGGATGCAATTGTATCTTAACAGGGACGAGCTATGTCCTGGCGATGACAAGGCCTTGTACAATACGGTTTATAAAAAACTAATCGATTTTGGAGATTTCATCGGGGTTGAAGGTGAACTATTTGAAACTAAAGTGGGTGAAAGGTCGGTGAACGTTCATCAGCTTAAAGTGCTCAGCAAATCATTGAGACCGCTTCCACTCCCTAAAAAAGACAGCGAAGGTAATGAATATGATCAGTTCGTTGACCCGGAAGCAAGATATAGACAGCGTTATGCGGACCTTGCGGTCAACCCACAAATAAAGATTATATTTGAAAAACGCAACAAGTTATTCTCCTCGATGCGTGAATATTTCGATAAGTTCGGTTATACGGAAGTTGAGACGCCCATTCTCCAAAGTATTCCCGGCGGAGCAGCCGCAAAACCTTTCGTAACCCATCATAATGCCTTAGATATTCCTCTATATCTAAGGATTGCTAACGAGCTATATTTAAAACGACTCATCGTTGGTGGCTTTGAAGGCGTTTATGAATTCTCTAAGAACTTCAGGAACGAGGGAATGGACAGGACGCACAATCCGGAATTTACAGCTATGGAGATCTATGTAGCCTACAAGGATTACAACTGGATGATGGATTTCACGGAAAAATTACTGGAGAAATGCGCTTTTGATGTTAATGGCAGTACGAAAGCCAGCTTTAATGGACAGAAAATAGATTTCAAAGCACCTTATCCTCGCATTACGATGGCAGAAGCCATAAAAGAACACACAGGATTTGATATCACTGACAAAAGTGAAGAAGAGATCAGAAAAGCTGCGATCTCTTTAGGCCTGGAGATCACGGAAGATATGGGCAAAGGAAAGATCATCGATGAGATGTTCGGGGAAAAGTGCGAATCGAACTACATCCAACCTACTTTCATAACGGATTATCCAGTGGAGATGAGCCCGCTTTGTAAAAAGCACAGGGACAACCCAGAACTGACCGAAAGATTTGAACTGATCACCTGCGGAAAAGAGATCGCGAATGCTTATTCTGAGCTTAACGATCCTATTGATCAGCGTGAACGCTTTGAAGAACAGCTCAAATTAGCCGAGAAAGGCGATGAAGAGGCTTCTCAATTCATAGATGAGGATTTCCTGCGCGCGCTGGAATACGGAATGCCACCTGCATCAGGTCTGGGCATTGGGATAGATAGATTGGCCATGTTCCTGACGGATAATCAATCCATTCAAGAAGTGCTCTTGTTCCCCCAGATGAAGCCAGAACAAAAGAAGATAGAACTTACCGAAGATGAGAAAGGGATATTAGAACCCTTGCAGGCTGAGTCTCCCCAAAGCATCCAGGAACTGAAGGATAAAGTAGGCCTAAGCAATAAAAAATGGGACCGATCCCTAAAAAGTCTACGGAAAAAAGAGCTTGTCGAGGTGGAAAAAACCGAAGAAGGGATATTTGTAAGTGTGAAATAAACTGTTTAATCAATATACTTCTTATAGAATGAATAGAGCTTTTCTGGCGGTTCACCTAAGAACTTCTTAAGATAGATCAGCCAAAAGAGAAGTTGGAGTTTTAGCGTCCCTTTCTTCTTGAACCTTCTTGCAGAGGAGACCAACCAGAAGGGAAGCACTTTGAACTCATTTCGATCATAAAGTTCAGCGATGAGCATATTGTCTTCATAGATAAGATAATCCGTATCATAACCACCGATCTGCTGGAAAAGGTCTCTTGTAATGAATTGGCTCTGATCGCCACCACGACAAGCTTTATGGTTGAAGATGGTAAGCCAACTTATAAACCTGAACCAGGGATGCTCCGTATTGAACTTCATTCTAAAACATCCTGCCTTATGTCCTTTTTTGACGGCATCCCTGATATGTTGGTCATAGTTCTTAGGCGGAAAAGAATCGGCGTGAAGGAAATAAAGAATTTCACCCGATGCTTGTCTTGCGCCGGCATTAAGCTGAAAAGGCCTTCCTTTCCTTGATGATATGACCTTTACTGATGGGTGTCTTTTAGCTCTGACTAGTGTTTGATCAGTGCTGCCACCATCTGATAGGATAATCTCTTTAACATGATCAGTAGATGACCTATTGGCCATAAGATGTTCTAAACAATGGCTAATGATAGCCTCTTCGTTCAGAACGGGAATTATAATGCTTATTCCTGAGTTTATACCACTATTTTTCATTTAAGCTCCAGTCGTAATCTAGATGATCCGTATCCATATCAGGCGGAATGTTTTTATCGATATGTTCATTTATAAAATTGATGACAGAACCGCTATGTTCTTTAAAATCAGAAGCATACCACTTGAATATCTTAGACAATCGCAATTCGTCCTCAGATATTTGATTTTTATCGGACCGTAAAAATACTTTTGTGGCCTTATTTAATTGCTGGTCCAGTCTTGATGGTATGAAAGCTTCATTTTCTAATTTTGGGCAAGAAAAAGAAGCACAGTTCACGGCAAAATGAACTCTGGCATCTCCCATTTTCAGCAACATCCCTTTTTCCACATCGTTCAGGGAATAAGTGTCTTTACCTAGTTTTATAAACTTCTTACTGAAAGGACTACTTAGAAATCCGCCAATATCCTTAATGCTCTCTAAAGGATAGTTATCTACGATCAGCAAAACGGTAAATGCATTATACGTATTGATCAGATAGGCTTTCTTTTCGTTCTCCGTCCAGTTATCTGCAGGAGGATGATCAGATAATCTTTTTGTATAGCTAAGAAGCTTGTCTTTATCATCCCTGAACCCTTTATAATCTACCATACCATCTTCCGTGACGTGTTCCTGGAGCAGTTCTGTCCATATCTGATGAGAAGGTGGTTCTGAAGACTTTACATTATTGGCCAGGACCTTCTCATTAAAAGGATTGAGCAATAATATCGATATCAAGAAGGAGAGAAGAATATGCTTGATCATCTTATTTTTTTATCCATTAGTGATATATACGATAGAAACCTTACAATTGTTTTCGCTCAGCATCCATTTTTAGAAAGAGGAATATAAGTATGGTAAATCCCCAAAGCGATGATCCACCATAACTGAACAAAGGCAATGGAATCCCTATGGTAGGAAGAAGCCCAATAACCATCCCTATGTTTATAAAAAAATGGATGAAGAGTATGCTGGCAACACAATAACCATAGATCAAACTAAAGTTCCTCTTCTGTCTTTCCGCCATGATAAATAAACGGATAATGAAGAAAAGGTATAACAAAAGCACGGTCATACTTCCTATAAAACCCCATTCTTCTGCAAGTGTGGTGAAGATGTAATCGGTATGTTGGGCAGGAACGAACTTTCCATGGGTTTGTGTACCCTTTAACCAACCTTTACCGGTAAGTCCACCACTTCCTATGGCTACTTTACTTTGATACGTATTAAAGCCTGTTCCTTTGATATCGGTCTTGTTCCCCAGAAGTATTTCGAACCTATCTTGTTGATGTGGTAATAGCACATTGTTAAAAACAAAATTGACGGAGAATACAAATCCTATTGCTAAACCTACGAAAAGGAAATACTTAATGTAGTTGACCTTCTTTTTTCTGAACAGGACCAATCCTATGATGGACAACAAACCAACAGAGATGGAGACAGAACTTGCAGAGAACTTCAAGGTAAGTAGGAAAAGGGCTACCACACTGATTCCAAGCACAAGATAAGCATGAGGTAGCCCTTTTCTGTAAAGCGGTATAATAAAGGCTAGAAAGGTCAGAGCGGTGCCAGCATCGGGCTGCATTAAAATCAATGCCATAGGCATAATAATGATCAATAAGGATTTTATCTGAACCAGCGGCTTTTTTAGCACTACATTTATTTCGCTTAAATATTTAGAAATAGCAAGACTTACAGCGATCTTAGTGAACTCAGCTGGCTGAAAACTAAAACTACCAAAAGAATACCATGCTACCTGACCAGCTATGGACTTTCCGAATACAAAAAGTCCGGCCAGTAGCAATATGGAAATAATGTAGATGATACTACTGAACCTGATAAGGAATTTAGTATCCAGGGAAAGCACCAGAACAATAAGAAAAATACTAAAGCCTATCCATATGATCTGTCTTCCATAAGGTTTTGAAAAATTGAGGATTTCCGGATCAGTGGTTTCGAGGGATGCCGAATAGATCATCGCCCATCCTATACAGATGATAATCGTATACAATAAAACCGACAGCCAATCTAATTGATTGAGGATCCTAGGCATACATTATTATTGATTGATTTCAAAAGGTTCTCCAGATAATGGTTTAGCATACTCTTCTTCTAGTGTGTGTGATAGTATCCATTGCTCAAGGTCTTTCCTTGTAATCTTGCCTTTTAAATATTTTTCTGTCATCAAACTGGCAATTCTACCTGCATATCTTGACCCCCAATAACCGTTTTCAACAAAGACTGCAAGTGCTATCTGCGGATCATCCTTAGGCGCAAAGGCTACAAAGATCGAATGGTCAGTCAATTGAACCGTCTCACCGTCTATTACCGTTTTGTTCTCTGCCGTTCCGGTCTTCCCGCACATCTCTATATCAGGAACTCTTAGGAACCTTGCTGTTCCATATTCATAGACATCATGTAACCCTTTTATTATAGGTTTGAAGTTCTCTTTATCGATGGTCGTCTGGTTTTTTTCCAGGTACTTATCTTTTTTAATAAGTTGACCTTCTATCTTTTTGATGATATGGGGTTTTCTGTACCAACCTCTATTGGCTATTGCGGCCATCACGTTGGCCAGTTGGATCGGTGTGGTCAGGACTTCTCCCTGGCCTATTGCATTTGAAATCGTTGCACTGGCATACCATTCATATTTTGGATATTCATACGCTCTATTATAATAGTCCGCATCTGGAATGAATCCTTTTCTTCCTATTGGAAGGTCATAGCCGAGATAATCACCCAAACCAAAGCTGGTTAAATGATCATGCCAATTGTCGATCCCCTGTTGTGGAGTATCATATTTTTCTATAGTTCTCATATAAACTTGAGCAAAATAAGAATTACAAGAATGTGCCACCGCATTGATCATACTTACTGGATTCTTATGATCATGACATCCCATCTTTTGTCCTCTGGCATAAGTGTATCCGCCATAACAATGAAAATTCTCCGTTGTATCCACCACTTCTTCTTGTAGAGCTATGAGCCCTGTAAGTGCTTTAAATGTGGACCCTGGAGGATAGACTGCCTGTAAGCCTCTGTCGTAAAGAGGCTTGGCTATAGTATCGTTCCATAGTTTAGTGAAGTTCCTGGACCGTTTTCTACCTACTAATAGCGATGGGTCATAGTTTGGCGAAGTGACCAATGATAAAATCTCTCCGGTTTCAGGTTCCAGGGCTACTATTCCACCTCTTTTACCTTTCATCAGCTTTTGTCCATAAGCTTGGAGGTCAATATCAATAGTCAAACTAATATCTTTTCCTTTTTGAGCTAAAGTATCATAAGAACCATCCTTGTAAGGGCCCAAATTTCTATTAAAGCGATCTCTTTTAATATACTCTACTCCTCTAACACCTCTTAGCACTTCTTCATATTGTTGCTCTACACCTTGTCTTCCTATCAGGTCACCAGATTGATAGTATGGATTCTTCTTAATATCCCTTCTGTTTACTTCAGCGATATATCCCAAGACATTAGCAGCATGGTCTGTATCATAGCTTCTCAATGACCTTTTCTGTATATAAAAACCTTCGTATTTATACATTCTTTCCTGAATGGCCGCATATTCTTCTTTTGTAAGCTGTGGAAGTATCCTGGAAGGCAACTTCCATGAGTAGTTTATCGCTTGTTGAATCTTATTATCTAATTTTTGTTTAGTCATTCCTAGTAGGTTAGCTAATTTAAGCGTATCAAAATCAGTGGTCTGAAAAGGAACGACCATTACATCGTAAGCGGGTTGATTTTCCACAAGCAGTTCTCCATCCCTGTCATAAATATATCCCCTTTGCGGGTATACATAGTTCTTCTTTACAGAAAGGTCTATTGCGTCTTCCTTATAGTTATCATCCACTATCTGAATGTAATAGAGGTCAACGGCAAATATCACCAGTGAAACACTTACAAGAATCAATGGAAGTAACTTTCTCATGTGACTTTTTTGTTTTTAGCCAAGAAATTAAATATGGTCATTAATAATATGATGTTCAATATAGAAGAATAAATTGTCTTCTCCAATATCATTATAATATCATTAAGACTGAATGCATCTAAGCTATATAAGAAGATATGGTGGGTAAAGACCATCAGCGAAGCGTAGGCGAGCTTTTGTAGGAAACTCTCTTGATGGAATCGGATGGTCATTTGTTCATATGCAAGTCCAAAGGATATCCGCAAGAATAAAGGTCTCAAGTAAGCAATAATAAGAGTGGCGGCGGCAAAGATACCTCCCGTACCTTCAAAAATATCTATTATCAAACCCGTGATAAACGCGACTAATAACAATAGCTGTCTGTTGATGTTCAAAGGGAGCAACAGGATAGGTAGGATGTAAAGGTAAGGTGTGGCCAGGTCGAACAAAAATATATTGTTCAGGATAACTACCTGTGCTACTATCCAAAAAAGGATCCTGAAGAAATGATTCCTATTACTGACCATTTTTATTGTTCTAAAAGTTGCTTTGCTTCTTGAAGGTGTGAATTGTCCAGTATGTAGACTTTTGAAAGTGACGTGAAATCATTGGCGAGCCTAACCTTTATCGTATAATATCCTGTGTTTTTGTTGAGCTTAAAATCTTTGATATAACCTATAGTAATTCCTTTAGGAAAAATGAGGGAATTCCCACCAGTAACTATGGTGTCACCTTCTTTGGGGTCAGCAGACCTGGGTATATCGAGAAGGGTCGAGTAATAAGGCGACCTCCCTTCCCATTGTAATGATCCAAAATGATCGGTTTGTTCTATTTCGGCATTAATGGAAAGGTCTTTGTTCAATAAGGATATAACTCTTGCATAATTGCTGGAAACGCCTTCTACTATACCTACTATTCCATTTGGACTTATGACGCTCATATCAACTTTTATGCTATCATTTGTTCCTTTGTTCATCAGTAGGTAGTTAAAGTTCTTACGATAGTTGTTACTTATGACCCTGGACCTTATAAAACTAAAAAGGGTATCTGAGGTTGATGAGAACGTGTTTTGACCATTTATCGTATCACATGCTTGAAGGTTCATCAGTTCATTCCGTATCCTTTGATTCTCGTTCCACAATAGCTCATTTTCTTTCTTAAGTTCAAAATAATCCTCGACGGAGGATGTGAAGGTATATAAACTACCGGTTACTTGATTGGCAAAGTTCAGGAACTTACTCTGCTGATAAGTACGCGTATTGATGATCAAGAATAAGGAAAGGATAAAGAGCAGTAAAAAAGTAAAGCCGTTCTTGTTCCTGACAATGAAACTGATGATCTTTTGCATACATCAATATTACTGTATTAGAATAGCCTTATATTTCTCCAGGTTCTTAAGGGCGATACCTGTACCTCTTACAATAGCTCTTAGTGGATCCTCAGCGATAAAGACCGGAAGGTCAGTTTTCTTTGAGAGCCTTTTGTCCAGACCTCTTAACATGGATCCGCCACCGGCAAGATAAATCCCTGTATTATAAATGTCAGCAGCGAGTTCAGGTGGTGTCTTAGCCAGGGTTTCCATTACCGCATCCTCTATTCTCAATATGGACTTATCCAATGCTTTCGCGATCTCTCTATAGGAAATATCCACTTGCTTAGGTTTTCCGGTCAAGAGATCCCTACCCTGAACGCTCATATCATCTTGAGCGATCTCGAGGTCCTCAGTAGCTGAACCCATTTGTATCTTGATCTTCTCTGCTGTTCTCTCACCAATGAATAAATTATGCTGGGTCCGCATGAAATATACGATATCGTTCGTAAAAACATCACCAGCCACTTTCACGGATTTGTCACATACGATCCCGCCAAGTGCTATGACCGCTATTTCTGTTGTTCCACCACCAATATCGATGATCATGTTCCCTTTAGGCTGGGTAATATCTACACCAATACCGATGGCTGCTGCCATCGGCTCATGGATCAAATAGACCTCTTTACCGTTCACTCTTTCTGCACTATCTTTTACCGCTCTTTTCTCTACTTCAGTTATTCCGCTAGGGATACAGATGACCATCTTGAGCGATGGTGTGAAAAGCTTCTTTTTTAAGGCGGGAATGTCCTTAATGAACATACTGATCATCTGCTCACTTGCTTCAAAATCAGCGATCACTCCATCTTTTAGCGGACGTATGGTCTTGATGTTCTCGTGGGTCTTTCCTTGCATCAAAGCCGCTTCCTTCCCTGCTGCTATTATCTTACCTGAAGCCCTATCTCGCGCAACTATGGATGGACTGTCCACTACTACTTTATCATTGTGGATGATCAGTGTGTTAGCAGTGCCCAGATCGATAGCGATCTCTTCTGTTAGAAAATCAAAAAAACCCATTTATTTAATTTTGTTTTGAATTTATTAATGTTTAAAATGTCTTTTCCCAGTCAGATACATACTTACTTTGTGGTCATTACAGAAATCAATGCTTTGCTGATCTTTGATAGAACCTCCGGGTTGTATGACCGAGTTGATCCCTTCTTTACTCGCGATCTCTACACAATCCGGAAAAGGAAAAAATGCATCGCTGGCCATCACGGCATTTTGTAAAGGTAGTTTATTTTTATTGGCCTTGCTAATAGCTTGTATCAATGCGTCAACTCGTGAAGTTTGCCCCGTACCACTGGCTAAAAGCTGTTTGTCTCTGGCGAGCACTATCGTGTTCGATTTGGTGTGCTTGCTGATCTTTGATGCGAATATCAGGTCTTTTAATTGCTTCTCACTTGCTTCGACTTCCGTTGCTTGCTGCATCATTGTATGATCATCGGTCACAATATCGTAGTCTTGTTTTAATACACCGTTCAAGCATGACCGGAGCTGTTCTTTCGGTTTAGTAAAACCTTTGTTCCTTAAGATGATTCTTTTCTTTTTCTTTTTTAGTAGGTCCAAGGCTGCATCATCAAAAGAAGGAGCGATCACTACTTCGCAGAAGAGCTTGTTCACTTCTGATGCTGTATCCTGGTCCATATTAGCGTTCGTGATGAGTATGCCTCCAAATGCAGATACGGGATCACCTTGTAAGGCAAACTTGTATGCATCGAGTAAATTTTCCCTTTGAGCCAGTCCGCACGCATTGTTATGTTTAAGAATGGCAAATGTGGGTGGTTCACCTTCAAATTCTTGTATCAAGTGCATCGCCGCATCGATGTCCAATAGATTGTTATAAGATAGCTCTTTACCATGTAATTGATCGAAAATAGCGTCAAGGTCGCCTTGAAAGACCGCTTTTTGATGGGGGTTCTCCCCATAACGTAGCTGTTTTTTGTCTTGAGGTTCACTCAAATATTCAGCTATGAGCTGATCATAGGCTGAAGTTAGCTTAAAGGTCTCCGCAGCAAGCCACTTCCTGGTGCTAAAACTTATAAGGCCATCATTTTCATTGAATTCTTGTAAGAATTGTTCCAGATATTCACTAGAAGGAATACATATCACATGTTTGAAGTTCTTTGCGGCCGCTCTTATTAGCGAAATTCCACCGATATCTATGAATTCGATCTGCTCTTCAATTGGAAGTTCTTTTTTTAATGCGGATTTGAACGGATAAAGGTCAACAAAGACCAGATCATAAGCATCAATGTTGAATTGATCTACATCTTTTAGGTCTTTGTCCTTCTCAGGGTTTTGAAGTATTCCTCCAAATATGGCCGGATGAAGCGTTTTAACTCTTCCACCTAAAATAGATGGATATCCGGTCTTTCCTTCCACAGAACTTATTTTGCCAACCAGTTTTTTTAATTCTTTTTCCGTACCACCTGTTGAAGTAATAGATACATCTCTAGCAACTAATGCTTTAGCGATTACAGGCAGACAAGTTTTATCGTATACGGATAATAATGCGGAAGTAGGCAAGATCGATCGAGTCATTAATGAAATTTTGTTCAAAAATACTATTTTGCGTATAAATCCAACTTGATCGTCAATGTTTTTAAATAAAAAAACCTGCATTCAAAAATGCAGGTTTGAAATATAATTTACGTTTCCTATTAACTTTCATCATATAGCTCAAAGAACCTTTTCGTAAGTTGTTCGTCATCACCAAGGGCGTGCCTTACATTTTTCTTAAATGCTTCGTTTGCTTTTTCAAGGGACGCTTCCCTATCTGACATATCCAGCTCATCTGATTCTTTTATTTGCATTTTTCTTTTGTTGTAAGAAAATGTCGCCCTTACTAGCAAGACCTCTTTTTCTTCATTGACATTAAGCTCTTCTGCCACATCCTGAACTTTACCTCGAGCATTCTCAAGAAGTTCAGCATCTTTTTCGCTTTGGGAATAACCTGTACCAAATGCAAGGAAAATAAAGACTGCAGTAATAAAAAGGCTTTTAAGTCTTCGCATATTCATAGTTTTAATTTATAGTAGTTACAACCTTCAAGTATTTTTAAAGCCTTGAACGTTTATCATTATCTATCTGAGTTCAAATTTAACTCTTCTAGTCAACTGACGGGCAGCACTTGATGATTTATCAACAGAATCATCTACACCACCACCTTTGTAGGATATCCTGCTTTCTTCAATACCGGATGCCACTAATATTTCATACACTCGTTTGGCTCTATCCTCAGATAACTTGAGGTTGTATTGTTTATTACCTATCGCATCTGAATAACCGGTAAGTATTGCGTTCGATTGAGGATTGGCCCTCATATATTCCACGATTTGGTTCACGGCGTTCAAAGAGTATCTTTCTGGTTGATCACTATTGAATCTAAAGTAAACATTAATATAGCCTTTATTGGCTAAGGTCTTAGCTATCTCTGAGCTTTCTTTCATTTTTTGAACGGAGTCAGATGATGCATATCTTTCATCCATGACCTGTTCGAGTTCATCAGGTACGCCATTCTGGTTTTCATCTATGGATTGCCCTTTGTTATTAACAGCCACACCATTTGGCGTGTCTGGTTCTCTATCTAAATAATCAGGAATACCATCTTTATCAGTATCTTTAAGGTCATCTTCTAGTTTAGCTACCCTTTCTTTTAATTTCTGGGCTTTCTTTTCATACTGAGCTTCAGATGAAGCATCAACCCAGTCCGCGTGTTCTTTTTCATCTCCTAAATATACTGAAAAACCTAGCGTAGCTCTATAATTGATACTTTCAAAACCTCTTCTATTGTTCAATGAATTCCCATCAAATGTATGGTTTTGTCTGATAATACCAGAAAGACCTAGATTCAGGTCTAATGCAAATTTATCTGATATTTTATATTGAGGGATCAAGCCAGCATTAGCGGTAAGCAAATTATCAGTATTTGCATCACTTAGGGCTGAACTATCATCGAATGAGGTGAAACCGTAACCTAAACCACCCGTTGCTAGTAGGTTGAACTTCTGAGTAAAATCATCTAATTCTAACAACTGTCTAAGGTTAACTACACCATCAACGTTGAATTGAATGAACTCAGAGTTGAACTCGGGGCTATTATCACCTTCCTGAAAGTTATTGTAAATAGCATTCAATCTTAAACCTACACGGTCATTAAACATATATCTTGCTCCAAGTTCTGCGGAGAGATTTTCAAAGGTACCTACATAATAGCCTGGAGTCAAACCTTTGGTCGGTTTGTTCACACCTACACCAAAGTCAATTGACCATTTATTGTAAGTAATTTTGTCTTCATTGTTGTTTTTATCATCGTCCTGAGCATAGGATATCGAAATAATTAAAAACGCTAAAAGGAAAAAGTTTATTTTCATGGTTAATTATTTAGGTTACAAATATATAATTTTTTAAATACAATTATTAAAAGAATTTAGATTTGATATTAATTTAAAGTTCTATCATTTCTTCATATATCATCACATCGGTCAAAACAAATGGTTTTGGCATATACTCTTCTGGTCTGGGTCGTACACCCAACTCCTTATTGTTCAATAGCGAATAACTGGAGGTTATGACCTGTATCTTAGGAGCTGACCTTGCTCTTATGCTAACTTTTACGGGTTGGTCATCCACCACAAAATAAGTAAGCAATCTGCTTTTTGCATTTATCCTATCTTTCCCTAAAAATTGTGTTTCGTCCTTATCGTTGATCATTAGTTCTTCGATCACTAGGTCATCGCTCTTATTGAACAGACTTATCCTGTTGGCATCGTTTATCGGTCGTATCTCAAGAGAATATAGGTCATCATCTGTAGATGTGCTTATACGGGTTAAAGGTATATCATGATACTTTGCCGGAGCTGAATAGGTAAACTTTTCATTATATTTACTTGCAAAGGATGCCTTAACGGTATCAATCCTCTTATCTTTAAAATGGGGCTTTGTCCATTCGTCTAGCTCCGTATCGTAAGTTTTCCAGAATGCTTTATTTGATGAACTGTCCATAAAATAGACTAAACTATTCGGCTTAGGCCTGTTCTTATTGAATTGAGAATTGAAATGAGCCACCAAAAAGAAAGCTATTGATAGGATTAATGCTGAAAAAGATACACTTTTCTTATTCCTAATGGGCAATATCAGGGAAAGTAATGATCCCATGATAAGAGTGGTAAGTACACAGCTTATGTAAATCGACGATAGACCTAAACCTACTGGAAATGAACTTACATACGGTACTAACATGAAAAGGATAGGTGATAATATGAGCATCATGAAGAAAAGGCTGAAGCGCCTGAACTTCAGGTGGAATAGCCAAATCGCCAATGTTAATATGAGCGGTAAAGTAAAAAAAGCACCTCCGGGCAGATATATCTGGATCAAAAGACATATCAAGAGCCAATAGGTGATAGGTGCCACCAGACCGTTCTTTATCTGTAAATATTTAAAGAACTTACTATAGATAAGGAAAAAAGCACTGATTACAAACAAAACGAATGCAAGCAAGTAGTAATGGCCGTTTGGCGTAAAGCCTTGAAGATAAACAGAATAGTGTGGATAGAGCAACTCAATGACATACCAACCTCCATAACCTATGATAAAACTAGCCAGCAACAAGAGGCTAAAGGCCAAAAAACCTTTTCCCGTCTCTTTAATCGACAACTTATTTTTTTTGATACCATAAAAAAGACCCACGATCAGTAAAAAAAAGGCAAAGATGAGCAAGTAAGGTGATAAGGTATAAGGGTAAGATATTACACCTATAAAAGGAAAGTTAAAGTAGACCTTATTACTTTTGGATTTAAGTTGGTTGAAGTCGGTATCGGCAAAGTGATCTAATAATGCTTGCAAGTAACTTCCCTGATGAGCTAATGAGCGTTTATCAAGATTTTGAGGGATGTCCCTTGCCGTATGATAGTCAAAATGGTCATCAATGAAAGCAAAGAAAAAACTGGGTATGTCAAGTTCCTCCCGAAAAACCGTTGAGTCCGTATCATTAGGTAAGAGCTTATAGATGTTATACATCAAAGAGCTTGCTACCGGATAATCAGGGTTTGCATTAGAAAAACTGTTGATAAGTGCACGGTTGCCATGATTGGTCTCTATGATCATATTGCTTGGGCCGCCACTTCCTCTTGATTCGAAGTTAAGCACAAGTTGGACGTCATTAGCCCAAGGGTGTTCTTCAGCGAACAATCTTGCTCCGTTCAATCCTACTTCTTCAGCATCTGAGAAGAGGATGATTATGTCGTTCTTTGGTTTCTTACCTTTCGCCTTGAAAGCTCTCAGGGTCTCCAGGATCGTGGCTACACCGCTGGCTGCATCGCTCGCCCCATAAGATGAATGTACGGCACTATCATAATGAGAAAGCAGTAGTAATGCATCTTGTTTGTTATCAGTCCCTTCTATTCGGGTTATGATGTTTTCCGGTATGGTTAATGTGGATGCTTTTGATAAGCTAAAGCCCTTTTGTGTTTGGACCGTGAGACCAAGTTCTTCCAGTTCATCTATCAAATAATTCCTTACATCAGAATGATTTTCTGATCCAACATAATGAGGTTCTTGCGCTATTTTTTTGACATGCGCATACGCCCTGAGCGTTGAAAAGTTCTCCGGTTTCTCGTTCAGGTTTGATATGGTCAGAGGTTGAAGACTATAAATAGAGAACCAGCTGGTAATCGCTACAAATGCGACAATGATGAAAGTGTAAATGCTGGACCTCATTTAATTACGCTTTACAACTGCATAATAATTATTGTCTAAAGGGAGGTAGCCTTGGTCATAAACAAAGTAATACACATGACCTCTCTTGGTCTTGTAGATGTTCGTAAAATAATTGAAATTGAAACCTCTTCGTGCGAGCGCATCCTTTTTGACCTTGGTCTTTTGATCAGGGTTCATACGGCTTAATATCCTGTAGTTCTCTCTGAGTATTCTATTGATGGTCCTGATTTTTTTTCCAGCTACTCTGTTCCTGGTATTATGATAAGCACTCTTACATTGTGGATCGCAAAATTTTTTATCGATCCTCCCGTGCATGTTCTTCCCGCAATGTAAACATGTTGCCATGATCGAAGAAAACCTCAACACTATCGCTGCACTGAGGTCTTTTATTTTTTGATTAAGGTTTGTCAGCGCATCACCGTGAATTCTGATCGTCTGTTCTTGCGATGATCCTCTTCAGTACATTCATTGCCACATTCGATCTTAAGTTCGCTTTCCCCTTTTCCTTCGCTTGTTAATCTTTCTTTGTCCACTCCTGCTTCCACTATATAGTTCAGCGTATTTTCAGCTCTTTTCTCTGACAAACGTTTATTGTAGGATTCAGGTCCTCGCCTATCTGTATGGCTGGTGATCTTTATCTTTAGCTCAGGGTTTTCTTTGAGCGTATTCACTATCTTATCAAGTTCAAAAGCGGCCTCTTCTTTGATATTGGCCTTATCAAAGGCAAAGAAGATGCTGTTGTCTATGGTAATCGTATCGATTACTTCCACAACAGGCTGAAGCGGGATGGTTACGTTCATGGATTCTCCCTTGGCCATTACATTCTTGGAATTGCTCTCATACTCTTTGGCATTTACCTGGAGGTCATATTTCATTTCACTGATGAGCTTGTGCTTAGCAAGACCATCCTTTTTAGTATTGGTTTTTTTGATCATATTCTCTTGCTCATCGTAAATGGCCACTTCCGCTTGTTCTATAGGTTTACTGGTTTCCTTATCAGTTACCAGTATGTTCAACAAGGTCTCATCCAAAGGCTCTATGAGGTCTAACTTGTAAATGTTATCGTTGACTGGGTCATCCCCTCGATTGGAAGAGACATAGCCCATCTTCTTATTTGGTATAAAGGTGAATGCAAAATCGTCTGCTGAGCTGTTGACGGGTTGACCTGCATTTTTTGGGTAGCCACTATCCTTGTTCTTAAGTTTGATGTAAAATACATCAAGACCTCCTAATCCCAGATGACCTTCGCTGGAAAAGAACAAACGATCTTCATCGTCAATGTAAGGGAAGTTTTCCCTACCTTCTGTATTAATTTTATTCCCTAAGTTCTGTGGTTCACCATAAGTTCCATCATCATTTATCTTAACACGGTAAATGTCAGAATTACCATATCCTCCTGGCATGTTACTGGAGAAATAGAGATGTTCTCCATCAGGACTTAGTGACGGGTTGGCCGTTGCGTAGTCCTTGCTTGTGAATGGTAGCGGCTGAATGTCTTGCCATTCATCATTAACGAGTTTTGCCTCATATATCTTAAGCTGACCTACACCTTCATCGTTCTTTTGATAATCGCCGTCTTCATAAGCGTTCCTGGTAAAGAACAATGTCTTTCCATCTTGAGTGATAGCCACTGTTCCTTCATTGAACTTAGTGTTCACATCACCCTCCATCGGTTCGGGTTTTTTAAATGTGCCAGCTATGTTCTGTGCTACATAGATGTCCAACGTGGGTTGATCATTCCACCCATAAGTTCTTCTAGATTCATTTCTGGCGGACACGAAGTAAAGCTGACCTCCGTTCTCATAAGCTCCAAAATCAGAATAACCGGAATTAAGGCTTAATTTACTGATATTGAACTTAGGGTCTTTTTCTTTAAGGTCATCAACATAGTTCGGGTTTTGACTGAACAATTGTGCACGTGAATCATTCGGCTTCATTTTCGCGAATTCCTCCATCGCCTTTTGGTATGCATCATATTTTCCATTGGCCTGTAGGGTCTTTGCATATTGAAGATAATCCTTGGCTTTCACGTTATCACTGTCATCTACAACGCGCTCATAGAACCTTTCCGCTTGTTTTGTCTTGTAAAGGTTATAATAGGATTGGGCTAACCTACGATAAACATATGTATCGGCTTTGCCCTTTTCTACCAGTTTCTCGTAATCTTCTACCGCTTTAACATATTCCAGTCTATTGAAATGTTTATCGCCTTTTTTGGTATCGTTATTTTGAGCGTTCATTGTGGCAAATGATATCAAAATGCTAAATAGGGTAAATAATGATCTATTCATAGTATTTTTTTGTGCGTTCATATTAGAAATATCTAGGTGATAGATAGGTTTTTTTCTTGAATAATATATTAAAAGTAACGAAAGCTTCATAGGAAGGTTCGTTTATATCACTTACAGAGGAATCATAGGCAAAACCTACTTGTACCCAATCGGTTGGTCTAAAACCGACAAGTCCGCTGAATGAATCCTCTGCCCTGTAGGATGCTCCGACTTCGAACTTTTCATAGAACAAGAAGTTTGCGTTCACATCATAGGAAACGATCGAATTGAATTCTGATTTAACGAATACCGAAGGCTTAAACTTGATATCCTGGTTCAGCTGGAAAACATATCCTGCCGTAGCAAAAAAATGCTGCTCTTCCGTACCAAACTCTCTTCCGTTCACATCCAGATAAGATGCACTTAGGAAATTTGGGACTGATAAGCTCACATACCAGTTGTCGGTATAATAGAAGAGTCCAGCTCCTACATTAAAGAACGTCTCACTTACGTTCTCACTAAAAGCCACGTCATTGAAATCCTGTAACTGAAGATCAAGCAATCCTACGTCCTGAAAAGTTGCTCCAGCTTTAACGCCAAAGGCCAAATGGTGGTCGTTGGCAAAGTCTATGGTATAGGATACATCCGCATAGGCATTGGTCTCTTCTACTGGACCTATCTCATCATTGATCGCTGAAAAACCCAGACCTAATCCGTTACCGACCGGTGAGTGCCCAGATAAGGTGAACGTTCGCGGTGAACCTTCTATCCCTGTCCATTGGTCCCTGAACAAGGTCGTGATGGAAAGACTCTCTTTAGACCCTGCATAAGCTGGATTAACCACGTTCATATTATACATATATTGTGTATATTGGGGGTCTTGTTGGGAATACGCGATCTCATTATAGAACAATGCTATAAGTAAGCATCCCAGGATTAAATAGCTATTTCTCATTGGATATTATTTTTACTGAATTTTTGTAGGGGTTTATTGTTCTTCGCTTATATAGATATAACCTTTGGCCACATTGCCGAATTGATCATCTTCTTCTGATAACTTGATCACATAGAAATAGGTCCCGGTGGTCAGTTTATCTCCATCATCGTCCTGACCACAGAATTGATCAACGTAACTATTGGACTCAAAGACCTTTCTCCCATAGCGATTGAATATCTGCACATTATCTATTCCTGTCCTATCATTGAGAAAGGTCAGGTCCAAACAATCGTTAAGGCCGTCCTCATTAGGGGATAGACCTTGGGTTATCGTACAATTATCTACATCGTATCCGGTTACGTTCACCATGGCATTACTTATACAGCCTTGATTGTTCACTTCAACCGCATAAGTTCCTGCTTCCTGTATGTTTAGACTGCTTGAGGTTTCATCGGACAATACATTTCCATCCTTTGACCAGCTAAAGCTGACATCTGGATCGTCATTGGGCAATCCTGTTGTGAGCGTAACCTGGTCGGTGAAGCAAGATTTAAAATCATCCCCTAGGTCTACGGCCAGGGACTGAATGAAAGTCACCTGTACTTCATCCGTCTGCGTACAACCCTGATAGGTGGTCGTTAGTGAATACGTTCCGTTAGCATCTACTACGATCGATCCTGAGGTTTCTCCACTGCTCCAGTCATAATCGACCTGATCAAGATCTGAATCGGGGATGCCACTTATCTGTGGAACGATCTCGAAACTGTTTGAACCGCCGACATCCGTGCAAGCGGTGACATCCGTGCCAAGGTCGAGCGTGTAATCAATTAGGTCTACATCGATCGACCGTGTTGTTGTACAGCCATTATTATCTACTTCTACCTCATAATTGCCACTTTCGTCTATCTGAAGAACAGCATTGTTCTCACCGACGAGCTCAGCTCCATCCTGGAACCATGTATAGTTGGTGTCCGCAAGAGCGGATGCATTGTCCGGTGTGGCATTTAAGTTGCTCGTGTCGCCTGGACAGATGATCGAACTCCCAAGAGAAGGCACTTCTGGGTTGGTATAGACTTCTATTGTTTCCGTAGTAGTTTGTTCACAACCGTTAATGGTCGTGGTCAATGTGACATTTTGCGTGCTTCCCAGTTGAATGCTCTCAGTGTTCTCCGTATTTCCATCGAATGTCCATTCATAGTCCAGATTACTTTGCTGTGCATTGGAAAGTCCGGTCACATCCGCTGAAACTTCCAGGGTTTGACCTGTGTCTACACAATTTTGTCCTGGTTGTACGATATCTACTTGATAGTCGATCAGATCTACGGTGAAATTACCGGTTATGTTCGTACAGGCCTCTGCATTCACTTCGATCTCGTAGTCTCCAGCTTCATCCACGTCAAGTGTTGGGTTCGTAGCACCATTTATAACAGTGCCATCTTTGGACCATTGATATTGAGGATTCACGATGTCAGATAGGTTGGTTGGGGTCCCATCAAGTGTTACCGTGCCACCCGCACATAGCTCAACGGTCTCTCCAGTTGGCACTTCAGGCTCTGGGAAAAACTCTACTGTAATGGAGTCTGTCTGTAAACAGTCCAGAGAAAAAGCCACGGCAACACTATAGGTTCCACTCTCAGTTACATCCAGGAACTGACCGTTCTCTCCCGGTATCTCTTGAAAATCTTTAAACCATGTATATGTCGTGTTAGTTCCTCCTGGGCCGGCGTCAAGTGTTATGGTATCTCCTTCACAAACAGCCTCGTCAGAGCCTAAGGTAATATCTGGGCCTAGATCAACTTCTCCTAAATCAAAGCTACTGCCTTCAATGAAGACCGCAGAGTCAAATGCTGCATCGTTCCTATCAGCGATAACTAATTTAATTTGATAGGTCTCTCCAGGGATTACTGTGGCACTCGCCGTTAATGGCTCAGTTTGACCGTTGAATTGTGTAGCACCATTCCCACTAAACGTGTTGTCGTATAATTGAGGAACAGCAAACTCTCCTAATTCTCCAGGGTCACAATCATCATCAAGGTGAATATTAACAACACTGACCGGGATATTAGTTCCTGGTATAGTAGCAATATTCAATCCGCCCATATCTGCTTGTATATCAGGTGTGTTCGGGTTTGCATCATGGTCATAGGAATTTATGTCTGATATGCCAGGCCCTGAAAGAATAAAAGCAAATGTATCAGCATAGTCACATACAAAAACTGGCCATTCATCAGAGGCGAGGAAATAATTGAAATTTATCTCATCCACAAATGGAATAAAATCAAACTCTATGACCGTAGCATTATTCGTATCGTCTCCTGGTGTTATTATAAGTTCATCTAGATCAGCATCTCCACCCCAGGGTGGATTAGTGCCGCCCATTCCTGTATCATCTGGTATCCCAGTAACTTCTTTTGTTGTAAGAACTAAGCCATCATCAAAAGGAAAGTTAGCATTAGTTGCATCAAAAGAGCCATAGCTTTCATATCCTAGTCCACTATCAGCACTATTATTAGGTGATGTAATGTTATTAACTTCTGCGCAGTCACCAGTTACTAAGATTCCATCAACCAATTGATCAAGGGTTTGTGTATCATCAACAGTAATAGTTTGACTCATTGCCAAAAAAGGAAATAAGCCAAAAAGAATGAGCATTAATGGTGTATTATTCGACATAATGTTAAAGTTGTTTTAATTTGTAAAACTAATTATTTTAATAGGAAATCAATAATATTTTGATCATTGTTCCTGATTGATGTATATCCATCCTGTATGGCTTCTACCATAAAGCGGATCTTCCTCTTCAAATTTTATCACATAGAAATAAGTTCCCGTCCTTAGTCTATCTCCATCATCGTTCTGCCCTATGAACTCGTTCCTGTAATTCTTCTTTTCGTAGACAGAACTTCCATATCTATCATATATTTCAAAGCTTTTAATGCCACTCCTGTCATCCAAGAACCTTAGATCTAGCTCATCGTTCTGTCCATCATTATTAGGCGATATACCCTGGGAGATGGTACAGTTATCCACATCGTACTTATCCAGGCTGACAGTAGCGGAAACCGTACAATTACCGCCAATGGTAACAACCACCTCTACGTTCTCTGCATCGGCTCCTTCCGAAGTTTCATAGCTAAAGGTTCCTGTATCCTCATCTTCTTGTACATTTCCGTTCACTAACCATTCCAACTCCGCCTCTGCTAATGATGCATTGGTCAATTCAGCCGATAAGTTCACAATCTCACCACCACAGAACAAGTTGTCCACATCATCTGTACTGATGGAAACTGCTATATCATCTCTTTCCGAAATATTGATCGTCTGGGTCGTAGCACAATTCTCATCGTCGCTATAAGCGGTCACTTCGTAATTTCCAAAACCATGATCTGCAGGGTCGAGGGTTGCGTTAATCTCGGCTGGTAATAGCGTTCCGTCTTTTCTCCACTCGAATATTGTCATCATAGGGTCGAAATTTGCCGGTGTGGCATCTAAGGTGATGGAAGCAAGGTCACAGGTTTGGATATCATCCCCAAGATCAAACTCTGGTGATTCATTGAAAATATACTCAACGCTTTGCGTAACAGAACATCCGTTCACGGTCACCGTTACCGTATAAATGTTCGTTTCAGACACATCGATGCTTTGTGTGGTATCTCCAGTACTCCAGGAGAAATCAGCGTTGGCGGCATCTGCATCAATAACCTGAGCGGTGATGGTTTGCGGATCTGCATCACAGAACGTTTCATCATTGCCAAGGTCAACAGAGAACAATGCGCCATCTACGGTCGTATCAAAAGTATAGGTGCAAGTTTGCGATTGACCTGCAGCATTAGAATTAGTCGTGGTAATTTCTACACTATAGTTTGCCGGTTGATCTACATTCAAGCTTGCGTTTGTTTCTCCACTGAGCACACTACCGTTCTGCGACCATTGATAATCTATGGAATCATAATCCGATGCATTGGTCGGCGTGGCTTCCAGGGCCAGTGTTTCATTTTCACAGACCGAATTATCCGCTCCCAGGTCGACTTCAGGTTCAGGGCTGAACAGATAGTCCACGCTTTGTGTTACATCACATCCATTGATAGTAGCCGTCAATGTGTACGTACCACTTTGACTCACCTGGATGCTCGCCGTATCTTCACCTGTATTCCAGGAATAAGAAGCGTTCGTGTCGTCTTCTCCCTGAATGCTAGGCGTGATGGTTTGAGGCTGATCATCACAGAAGGTCTGATCACCACCCAGGTCAATGGAAAAACTGGCATCTGTAACCGTGAAATTAACGGTCTTTGGGCAATTCACGGTTTCATCCGTATCCTGGTTCGTGTTGGTTGTTGTTATTTCTACGGAGTAATCATCGGGTTGAGTAACGGTCAATGTACTTTGTGTTTCGCCGTTTATCGGGTTGCCATTGTTAAACCACTGATAAGCAATGGATTCATAATCTGAGGTGTTAGCAGGCGTTGCATCAAGGTCAATAGCGGTTTGATTGTTACATAAGGCCTGGGTCTGATCGTCGATCTGGGGTTCAGGGATAATGGTCACATCAAAGTCTTCTGTATTGATGTCCAGGTTGTCATCTAACCATTGTACCTGATATAAACCGGTCTGATCAACTGTAAAACTGCTCTGGTCCGCGCCGGTTATCGGGTTGAAAGTATCGGTCGCGGCATTATATTCCAGCCATTGATATCCCTGGGCATTATCACTGGATGCATTTAATGTTGTGCCGCCATCCACTTCACAGGCGGTAACGAAGGTCGTTGTAACTATGTCACAATCGGTGGAACCGCTGCTTGGGTCGCCTTCATTGGTCTGTCCTAAACTGATAAAACCGGGGTCTCCAGCAAAGTTGGTAATCAGCACAGCATAGATCTCCCCTTCTTGAGCGTTAGGGATGGTAAAGGTCTCCACTGGAGCTGCTGAATAGCTACAATCCACCACGTTCCCATACGGATAATCGTCATCAAAGGTGTTGCTATTACAGGCCGTACAGCTATCCAGGTCGTTACAATAATCGGTATCATCAAAAGGTCCCCAGGCCATAAAATCAACGTCCAGCGGAGTTCCTGTTGGGTTTCCATTATCGTCGAATTGGGTGTTTTGTACTATTTCAAAAATAAGTTCCCCTGAATCTTCAACCTGTAAAAAGTACCATACAGGATTAGGTTGCGTTCCTAAACAACCATAATTGCTTAAGTTGGGATCAGCTTCTGCATCGCTGGAGTCATCAACGTTAGGGAAGATTAGCGCCTCTCCAACATCAGGCGCACAAAAAGGCTGGCTCCCCTGACATCCACATGTCTGTTTTGACAATGAAGGGCTGGTAACGATACAATTCTGGTCATCAACGTTTTCAGTGGTCACTACTACGTTCGTGCCCAGGTCAAAAGGGCCAAAGGTCAGCGTTTGAGGTGTATTGTCAACCGTTATCAGTCCACCTCCCTGATTTGTGGTAACCTCAACTGCTGATGCACTTCCCAGGTCATTAACGATTACATCCACACTAAATTCCTCATCATTATCCGTGCAATTAGCTACGACATCGTAGTCCACATCCGGATTAGCGCAAGTTGCACAACTGGCCGTGATATCAATCGGATCGATGTCCGCCTGACCCTGACAATCTATCGAACCATCAGCATCAACCTGGACGGTGATCTCGTCGCCGGTCGACTGAAATGTCAAGCCACTGATGTCACCACCATTTCCATAGCCGTTATACAGCTCTGTTCCATCTGAATCCAAGACGATGAACTCATCAAAGTTCTCTTCTACATCACCTGAGTTCACATTCAGATTGATACTGGAACCATCAGAACTGACAAAGCTATATTCCGCAAGCTGACCGCTGCTATAACAAAAATTGATATTGACCGGTCCGGCACTACAGTCCACAAGGTTTTCTGTACAGTTTTCCTGAGAGAATACTTGTGAGGTCGCTGAGCAATTGACATCCTGATCATTCTGCGCCGTAAGCTGAACATCGGTTCCGTTAGGGTAAGGGCCAAAGGTTACCACACCGGTAGCATTGACGGTTTGCGGCGTACTTCCCTGATCATCTGTGATCGTCAAACTGGCAGCACTTCCCAGATCGACAACATCGGCATCTATGAAGTATTGCGGTGCGTTCAGGCAATCTGACTCCAGGGTATAGTCCACATCCGGATTCGTGCAAGTTGCACAACTAGCTGTGATATCTATCGGGTCGATGTCGTTTTGATCTTGACAATTAATGGAAAAGTCTGATGTTACCTGGACGGTTATCTCATCTCCGGTAGATTGAAAGGTCAATCCTGCCAGGTCACCGCCATTACCATATCCGTTATAGAGTTCAGTCCCATCTGAATCAAGGACGATGAACTCATCAAAGTTCTCTTCTACATCACCTGAGTTCACGTTCAGATTGATACTGGAACCATCAGAACTGACAAAGGTATACTCTTCGGTTTGATCATTCGTATAACAAAAATTGACATTCTCAGGGCCAATTGAACAATCCACTGTTATTGGATTTTGCCCGAAAACCGTTAAACAAGAACATAAAACGACCGAATAAAGTAGGTATTTTAACATCTAGTTAATTTTTATGGCGTGAATATAAAAAAAAGTTTAAGTATGTAGATGTTAAAATATTAGGTGTTAGACCATCTGACCGAAAAAGGCTCGTTCATGCCCATGAATTGATCTAAAGTGGTTATATTCGTAGTTCAATAAGAACATGTTAGAGAAAAAACAACAAATAGAATATGAGAAGGTCGTACTGATAGGTGTTATTTATCCGCAGCAAGATGAAGAGCTACTGCAAGAATACCTGAACGAGCTGGCCTTTTTAGCGGAAACCGCTGGCGGAGCAGTGATCAAAAGGTTTCAACAAAAATTAGACAAACCCAATCCCAAAACCTTTATCGGGTCTGGGAAGATCGAGGAAATAAGAACGGTCATCAAGGAAAATGAAGTAGGCGCTGCTATTTTTGATGACGAACTGACACCAGCTCAGCAAAAGAACATTGAAAAACTGCTAAAATGTAAGGTGGTCGATAGAACTTACCTTATCCTGGACATCTTTGCCCAACGAGCGACCACCAGTTATGCCAGAACGCAAGTTGAGCTGGCGCAGTATGAATATCTCTTGCCTAGACTAGTAGGTCTCTGGACACACCTGGAACGTCAGCGTGGCGGAATAGGAATGCGCGGTCCTGGAGAGACGGAGATAGAAACAGACAGAAGGATCGTCCGTGATAAGATCGCACTGCTCAAAAAGAAACTGGACAAGATCGATAAACAAATGGGGGTACAACGCGGTAATCGTGGGAGTCTGGTGCGTGTAGCGCTGGTAGGCTATACCAATGTAGGGAAGTCCTCACTAATGAACGGACTCAGCAAGAGCGAGGTCTTTGCGGAGAACAAGTTATTTGCTACGCTGGATACGACGGTCAGAAAGGTAGTGATCCGGAACTTACCTTTCCTTTTGACCGATACCGTTGGTTTTATAAGAAAACTCCCTACTCAGCTTATCGAGTCCTTTAAGTCCACTCTGGACGAAGTGCGTGAAGCAGACCTTCTCGTACATGTCATTGACATCTCCCATCCTAATTTTGAAGAACACAAAGCATCCGTGGAGAAGACATTGACCGAAATAAAATGCGATGAAAAACCGACGATCATCGTGTTTAATAAAATAGACATCTATCAGGCGGCAGAGCATGATGAGACGGACCTGCTGGAAGAAAGGCAAGGCAAGCACTTTTCTATCGAGGAGTGGAAAAGAACCTGGATGAACAAGCACGGGAACGATCAGGTGGTGTTCATTTCGGCAACGGAAAAGGAGAACTTTGAAGAACTAAGGCATAAAATATATGACCATGTAAGGTCCATCAATTTGTCCCGCTATCCTTATAATAATTTTCTATATCCGGAGTATGATGCCTACCTACCTTCTGAAGATACGGATAAAGAATCATGAAAATCATCAGGGAGCGGTTTAATCCATTCATTGTGGAAGCAATAGTTCCATTCCACCTTTGTCAAGTCCTGCGTAGGATCGATCAGTTGATAATAAGGTCTACCGTTGACACTTACTTTTACATCGGCATAGACCGCGACCGGGATACCTCTACCGGCGTAATCTTCTTCTATCATTCGGGCATACTGCCAGATAAAGTCCGGCTTACTTAAACTACGCCTCTGTTTTGGGGTTAGATGGTCTCTACTATCTATATACTCTGTCTTCCTGGTCTTCAGGTTCACTACTTTGAACTGATGGATGCTCCTTTTGACCCGTAACATCATCCGCCAGCTCATCCGATGTCCTTCCTCGGTCCAGAGCACATTCCCCTTAATAAAATGATGTCTTAGCGGCAGGGCGAGTTGCAAGACGAACCATACCCCAAAAAAACCCATCAATACCGGTGAATAGTTCGGGGTGACCACTTCATTCTTATCATAAAAAGGTTTCTTTAGCTTGAACTTCCTTCGAACGATATCCGGTGGAAAGAAGAACAGGATAAAGGCAAGGGATAGATAAGGGAATATCCCGATACCGAATATGATACTGTTGAAAAGATGAAAGAACAGACTTAGGAAGAATGCCGGCATCCGTGTCCTTTTCCATAGGAGCAAAGGCACGACCAGAAGGTCGAAGATAAGACCAAAATAAGCGATGACATACAAGACAGCTTCCTCCTGAAGCAGTTCCCCGATAATTGGATAGTCCCTTTTATAATACATCAAGGTGTCTGCGACAGTAAGGTCAAGCCAATCCGGATACATTTTGGCCACACTGGCAAATACATACACGATGAACAATTGGGCAATGATGAAGATGTTCACCCACTGCGGCATAGAATAGCTTTCCGATAAATGACGTTTCCTGGTATCATAGCTCCAATACCGATGTGCCGGAACGATGAGCATAAAAATACCTATGAGGATGAGCAAGTAATAATGATTGTTGTAGGCTGACTTCTGCATTAAATAGGTCGCTGTCCACATCAGGGTGAAAACAGCCGTACTCCATTTGTAATAAAACCCTATCATGATGAAGATGCCTAAAAGCCCCATAATGATATAATAGAAATACATCATGTTCCCGGGTAAGGGCTGAAGAAAGTCGAAGCCAATGAAATGAAAGGTTTTCTCAGGTTCTATGAGGATACGCCGCACCCAACCGGTAAGGATCGCTCCCCAACATTCCAATGCGATGAGCAGCCCAAAGAATACGCGGAACAGGATCAAGGCAGAATTATCCACCCTTCTGAACAGTATTTTTTCAAGCTTTTTCATTTCCCTTGATGAACATTAAGGCCTTTTTCTTATCCTTTAGCATCGCATCTTTCAGGGAGGCTATATCATCGAACTTTTGCTCGCCGCGAAGCTTATGTAGGAAAGAAACGCTGAGCTCCTGATCGTAAAGGTCACCATCGAAGTCCATGAAATAGGTTTCTATGGTCCTTTGTTTACCATTTACCGTAGGGTTCGTTCCTATATTGGTCAGCCCGTAATGGTGCTTTCCATTAAGCGTAGATGAAGAGACATATACACCATCATTAGGAATGAGCTTATAATCCTCTTCAATATGCAGATTGGCCGTGGGAAAACCAAAGCCCTTTCCTCTTCCGTGACCTCTGACTACCTGACCGGTGATGAAAAAAGGTTGTCTCAGGTATCTGTTGGCCGTTTGGATATCTCCTGTAGCGATGGCATCCCGTATCTTAGTAGAGCTTATCGCTACATCATCTATCTCTTGTTTACTGATCTTATCCACCGTGAAGTCATATTGCTGTCCATATTTCATAAGGTCCTGTATGTCAGCCGTCCTGTTCCTGCCGAACCTGTGGTCATAGCCTATGATCACTTGTTTTGTGTTGAGGGCATCCACGAGTACGTCCTTCACATATTCATAAGCAGTAAGTCGGGAGAATTCTAAGGAAAAAGGATGGATGACCAGATTGTCCAGTCCGGTCTTTTCCAATATCATCTTCTTTTCCTTCATGGTGTTGATCAGCCTTAATCCAGTATCCTGCTGTAAGACCATCCGCGGATGCGGAAAGAAGGTAAGCAATGTGGAACTGTATCGGTTCTTCTTCGCTGCATCCATCAAACGCTGAAGTATCTTCCGGTGTCCGGTATGCACACCATCAAAGGTTCCTATGGTAACGCAGGTCTTTTCGTCACCGGGGAATTCTGATATATTATTAAAGGTCTTCAAATCTAATTACTTTCCGTTGTATTGGTTCATCGTGTTCGCAAGGCCCTGGAGAGCAAAGGAATCTATTATCTCAGCGCACTTTTCCAGCCGCTCGGGCAGGCGTTCGCTTTCTTTTTCACTCCATTCACTAAGCACATGATTTATCTGCTGACCCGTTGGATATTCTGCGCCTATGCCAAATCGCAATCGGGCATATTTGCTTGTCCCTAATTGTTCATTGATGTCCTTTAGCCCGTTATGACCGCCATCACTTCCCTTTGGCTTTAATCTTAAGGTGCCGAACGGGATGTTCAGGTCGTCTGTGATAATGAGCAATTGCGACAAAGCTAACTTTTCCTTGTTCATCCAATACCTTACCGCCTTTCCACTATTGTTCATAAGCGTGGAAGGCTTGATAAAGGTAAATTGACGACCTTTCAAGCTGTTTTTGGCCATGGCGGCATAGCGCTTATCTTCAAAATAGAAACCCTTCTCCTGCGCATAGCGGTCAAGTACATTAAAGCCAACATTATGTCGCGTCCGGGCATAATCTGGGCCGATGTTCCCTAAACCTACCACTAAGAACTTTTTCATAGACGTGTCCCTATTAATATCTCCCTAATCAAGGTTTGTAAAAATAAAAAAAGCATCTCTAATGAAAGAGATGCTTTGCCGTTAGTTTTTTGAAAAAAACTATTCTTCTTTGCTTTCGTCTTCTTCACCGCCTTCAGCATCACCTTCAGCGTCTCCTTCTTCGCCTTCTTCTCCTTCTTCATCTTCATCTTCATCATCTTCAAGAAGTTCAAGGTCACGTGCCGCAGTTACCTGACAGATAAGTTCATCATCATCATGTAGCACTTCATAATCATCGCTCTTCACATCTTCCGCGTAAAGATTATCGCCTATTTTAAGGGGAGCAACTTTAGCGGCGATATAGTCCGGCAGTTCAGATGCTAAGCCTTTTAAGGTCATACGTCTCATATTAAACCTAAGTACACCTCCGTTTTTCACGCCCTTAGGTGTTCCTTCCGGATGAACTGGAATCTCCATGGAGATTTCCTGACCTTCTTCAAATTCATAGAAGTCCATGTGTAGTATCTGATCAGTGACGGGATGGAACTGAATGTCCTGTAATATGGCGTTAGTACTTCTCCCGTCGTCAAGTACGATCTTTACCGTATGAACGTCGGGCGTATAAATGAGGTCTTTAAATGCGATTTCATCTGCTGAAAAGTGAAATGCCTCGTTCCCTCCGTATAGTACGCAAGGGACCTTTCCAGCATTACGTAAGGCTTTTGTTGCTTTCTTGCCCACGCTTTCTCTTTGGGATCCGTTGATCGTAATTGATTTCATAGTTGATTATTTGATTTACATTAAGAATTTAGAGCTGATGGATTTGTTATAGTGAACTGCCTTCATCACATCAGCGAACAAATGAGCGCAGCTCAATACTTTTATCTTTTCGCTTTCCTTACGAAGGGGAATGCTATCGGTTACGATTAGCTCTTCTAGTTTAGAGTTTTCTATCTTCTCATAGGCATCGCCTGATAATACTGGATGCGTACAAATGGCTCTCACGCTTTTTGCGCCTTTGTCCATCATAAGATTAGCGGCATGAGTGAGCGTTCCGGCAGTATCTACCAGATCATCTGCTAGCACTACGTGTCTGCCTTCCACCTCGCCGATCAATTGCATGCTGGCAATTTTATTGGCCTTTGCCCTCTGCTTGTAGCATATCACTACATCGGAACCCAGGTATTTTGCATAAGCGTGGGCTCGCTTAGAACCTCCCATGTCCGGTGATGCTATGGTAACATCTCCCAAACCGAGGTTTCTCAGGTAAGGCAGGAATATCGTGGAAGCATAAAGATGGTCTACTGGTTTTTCAAAGAAACCCTGGATTTGGTCGGCATGGAGGTCCATGGTGATGATACGGGTAGCTCCGGCAGTTTCAAGCATCTTGGCCACCATCTTAGCGGCGATGGGAACGCGCGGCTTGTCCTTCCTGTCCTGTCGTGCCCAACCAAAGTAAGGCATCACCGCCGTAATATGACGGGCCGAGGAACGCTTGGCGGCATCCAGCATCAGGAGCATTTCCATCAGGTTATCACTGCTGGGATGGGTGGAACCTATCAAGAATACGCGCGAACCTCTTACGGACTCTTCAAATGAGGGCTGGAACTCGCCATCGCTAAAATGAGCGGTATTGACCTGACCTATGGGTATTCCGTAAGCTTCGGCAATGGCCTTTCCCAGTTCATAGCTCTGGGAGCAGGCGAATATCTTGGCGAGTTTAACGACTTCAGACATAATTTTAAATGCTCATTTTAAAAGATTTGCAAATTTATTAATTTAATTTGAGTGGACGAGCTTTCTGCTTTTCTTTTTGTGGGAATGGGGCTAGATCTAAAACGTTGTATTTCACAAATAATCTTATAACACGAACTCCCAGTGACACCGCTAAGCGAGGGACTTAGCCGATACCAGGCACAGTAATCGTTACGAGAAGCGAGCTGTTAGATCTATTATGTTTAGCAATTCCACCACAGGATTTAACCCTCTGGTAATGCTCTACTCTTGTTTCCGCCAGTTCTCTTCAATGGTATCGCCCGCTTCTTCATAAGTAAAGGTCAGGACATCGGCGTTTACCTGAAAAGCATATTCTAGATTTTCATCAGCATGGATAAACTGCAGCTTGTTAGCATCAGGTTTGAGCGTAAACGTTCCCTGGGTTTCATAACCTACGCCATTAGCCACGAACACACCGCTAAGGTCGTCTTTCACCTCATCCGTTCGTAGGTTGAGGATGTCACAGCATTCCACGGCGGCATCGGTAACTCCGTTGATGGAACGAACCTCAAGTTGCCATTCGCCCAAAATGTCATATTGTTCCAGTTGATCAGATCGTTGTCCTTCTTGCCCAGTATCGTTATCCGAACAGCTTGTGATCAACAATGAACCGGCCAGGAAAAAAAGCAAAGAAAGGTGAAAATGTCTCATAATGATATATATTTCATCAAATATAGTTCATCTATTTATAACGACCTATCGACCAGAATAAAATAAAGGTTAACTTTTGATTTGAGGATGATCGTATAGAACACCTACCGCAGCTTAGCTCTCTTATAGTTCATGATGAAGATGGCGGTCAGGATACAAACAATACCGATCCATTTGATGAGGTTTTGCTCTTCCCCCAATATCAGGTAGCCCATGAAAACAGCCACGGGAAGTTCTAAGGAAGAAACGATAGCTCCCAGCCCTACGCTTACCTTAGGCATGCCCGTAGTAAAGAACAAAGGCGGTAAGATAGTACCGAACACGGCCAGGACTGGACCCCAGAGCATGAACACCTCGTAATTGAAGTCCGTGAAAAGTTCCCGGGAGGCATACGTGCTGACCACGATCAATCCGCCTAATAGCATCCATTTTGAACGTGTAACGGACGTGAAGTTTAGGGCAACGTTATTAGAGGTAAAGAGCGTAACCGTAAAAGAAAGGGCGGCCAAAAGTCCAAAACCGATGCCTCGCAGATCAAAGGTCTGATCTTGTTGCCAAACATCAGAGGCTAGCATGGTGCCAATGAGGACCACGAGAATAGCAATGGACTTTCGTCGGGTAAGTGGTACTTTGTTAATGACAAGGTCAACCAGGGCGCTGATCCATACGCTTTGCATCAGTAAAACAATACCCAGGGAGACCGTAATATATCTGACGGCCGTATAATAAAAGATACTGGTCGCGCCTATGGAAAATCCTGCCAGTACCAGCCATAGTCTTTTTTTGTTGAGCTGTGTACGGTTAAGGTCTACCATGGAGCGTTTGTTGTAAAAGGAATTGATGACCAGAAAACCCAGAAAACCGATCAATAATTGACTAAAGGTGATTTCTACAGTAGTAAAACCAGCCTTATAGGATAGTTTGACGAAAGAAGTAAGCGTGCCATAGCAGGAAGCGGCCAGGGCGACCAGAATGCTGCCTTTCACTAATTGATTCATTTACTTGAGTTTACCGCTAAGTTTAAGAAAGGTCTTCTTCGGGTTCTTCCCTTCGTAGAGTATTTTGTAGACCGCATTGATGATGGGGGTCTTGACTTGATTTTTAGATTGCTCTTTATTGATCGTGTAGGCACTTTTGGCCGCATAGTAACCTTCCGCGATCATATTGAGCTCTGACTTGGCACTGTTCACGGTATAACCTTTCCCTATCATATTCCCGAAGGTCCGGTTCCTACTGAACAGGGAATATCCTGTGACCAGAAGGTCGCCCAGATAGGCCGAATCATTGATGTTCCGCTTCATCTTGTAGCGTTTTTTTATAAAGCGTTTCATCTCCTTGATGGCATTGCTCATCAGCACGCTTTGATAATTATCGCCATAGCCCAGTCCATGCGCTATACCTGCAGCCAGAGCATAGATGTTCTTGAGCACGGCGGCATATTCTGTTCCAATGACATCTTCGCTCACATTAGTTATTATATACCTGGTCTTGAGCTGCTGTGCCATATATTCTGCATATTCCTGAGTAGCACTGGCAATAGTCAGGAAGGAAAGCCTTTCTAAGGCGACCTCTTCTGCATGACAAGGTCCGGTGATCACGCCGAAATGCGCTATGGGCACCTTATAATGTTGCATGAGATGTTCGCCCACCAGTAGGAAACTTTCCGGGATTATACCTTTCACGGCGGAGAAGATGATCTTATCGCTCAGGTCTTCCTCTATCCTCTGTAGCTCGGATTCCAGGAATGCCGATGGCGTTACTAATATCAGATATGTAGCGTTCCGTACCACTTCATTTATATCATTACTGATGTTCATCTTGTCTACCTTAAGGCTCACGTCGGTCAGGTATCTGGGATTATGTTGTTCTTCGATAAGGGATCGTGCGGTCTCCTCACTTCTAAAATACCAGTAAATGGGGGTTTTGTTCTCACTGAGGAGCTTGACCAGGGCGGTCGCCCAACTTCCACTTCCTATGATACCGATGCTTGGGTTGTTTTTTATCATACTTTTTTTCGATGTGCTTTTTGTTGTGCGTCGATGACCGCGACTGCCGTCATGTTGACCATTTCATCTACGTTAGCACCCAACTGGAAGACATGGGCAGGAAGATCCAGCCCCAATAATATCGGACCGATGGAATCCGCAGAGTTGAGTTCCTTGAGCAACTTATAGGTAGAGTTCGCAGCGTCCAGATTCGGATAGATCAATGTGTTCACTCGTTTATTCTCCAGTTTAGAGAACGGGAACTTGGCGTGGCGCATTTTCTTGTTCAAGGCAAAATCCACCTGTAGCTCACCGTCCACGCAGATATCTGGATGATGTTCATGAAGAAGCTTTACCGCTTCCTTCACCTTGGTCGCGGATGGATTCTTAGAGGCCCCAAAGTTCGTATAAGAAACCATGGCCACATTCGGTTCCAGACCGAACATGCTTACTGCGAAAGAGGTCATCTGGGCGATCTGAGCCAGTTGGGTAGCATCAGGGTCCACATTGATGGAAGTATCGCTGATGAATATCGGTCCTTTTTTGGTGTTCATCAAGTTCGTGGCCGCCACGATCTTCGCCCTGGGTTCTTTACCGATGATCTCCAGAACGGGTTTTAATACGGCGGGGTAAGCCCTGGAATAACCGGATAACATAGCGTCCGCATCACCGGCAACCACCATCATCGCCGCATAGTAATTGCGCTCCCGCATTAACTTTTCCGCGTCATAGAGCGTGATTCCTTTGCGTTTGCGCCTTTCCCAAAGTTCATGCGCATACCTTTTGAGCTGGTCTTGTTGTTCATCATCCTTCGGGTCGATGATGGTCACCTCATCCTTATCAAAATCAATGGTTTCCATTAATTCTAATATCACTTCTTTCCTGCCCAGGAGCAATGGTCTTGCCATTCCCTCTTCACAGGCCACTTGAGCTGCTTTCAGGACGTCCAGATGATCAGCCTCGGCATATGCGACGCGCTTGGGGTCGGACTTGGCTCGTCGGGTCAAAAGTCGGGTGATCTTATCTTCATTCCCTATTCGGTCCAGCAGTTGACCTTTATAAACTTCCCAATCGGTGATATGCTTTCGCGCTACGCCAGAATCCATCGCGGCTTTTGCCACAGCAGGAGGCACTTCTTCTATCAATCGTGGATCGAAGGGTTTGGGGATGATATAGTTCTTGCCAAAGCTCAATTTAGTCAATCCGTAAGCGATGTTCACTTGTTCAGGTACGGGCTTCTTAGCGAGTCCAGCCAATGCTTTGACAGCAGCCATCTTCATTTCCTCATTGATCTGCGATGCGCGGACATCCAGCGCACCCCTGAAGATAAAAGGGAAGCCCAATACGTTATTGACCTGGTTCGGGAAGTCCGATCTTCCTGTGGCCATGATCACATCATCGCGAGTCTTCATCGCCAGGTCATAATCTATTTCCGGTTCTGGATTGGCCATGGCGAAGACGATCGGACTGTCTGCCATGCTTTTAAGCATTTCAGCTGATACGAGCTTGCCCACGGATAAACCTACGAACACATCCGCACCTTGCATGGCATCCGCTAATGAGTTGACCTCCCTGTCCGTGGCAAATGGAGCTTGCTGTTCAGTCAATTTCTCCTGGCCTTTTTTAAGCGGTCCCTTACTGTTGAGCATGATGATGTTCTCCGCTTTTGCCCCTAACAAGCAATAGAGCTTTGTACAGGAAATAGCGGCCGATCCCGCACCGGAGACCACGATATTCACCTCCTCGATGGGTTTATCGGCTAGTTCCAGAGCGTTCAGCAAAGCGGCGGCGGAGATAATGGCCGTTCCGTGCTGATCATCGTGCATTACCGGGATGTCCAATTCTTCCTTGAGCCTGGATTCTATCTCGAAGGCTTCCGGTGCTTTAATGTCTTCCAGGTTGATCCCACCAAAGGTCGGTGCGATATTCTTTACGGTTTCAATGAACTTATCCGGGTCGTTCTGGTCCACTTCAATATCGAAAACATCCACACCGGCAAAGATCTTGAACAGCAGTGCCTTTCCTTCCATCACCGGTTTGGAAGCATCCGCTCCTATATCGCCTAAACCCAGAACGGCAGTGCCATTGGAGATCACCGCCACGAGGTTTTGTTTGTTCGTATAATCATACACCTTGTACGGATCCTCGGCGATCGCATTACAGGGTTCTGCCACACCGGGAGAATAGGCCAAACCCAAATCACGCTGGGTAGCATGCTTCTTAGTAGGCACGACCTCGATCTTCCCGGGTTGGGGATATTTATGATATTCGAGTGCCTTATCTGCTGCGTTTTTCTTTTCCTGGTCCATAAGAAATTAATGAGGTTCAAAAGTAAGTTTTTTTTAGATGCTTGCATATATGCTTCCTTATAAGGTCTAGCAACTATTTTAGGCTGCACATGACGGTCAGGACGTTTTCATGCTTTGTATCTCCCGATAAAGAATAATTCGTATCTGGATAATATTATCAGAACTCCTATAATCTGAGCCATAAAAAGCAACACATCTTTTTGACGTTTTTAGGATCAATTGATTCAAGGATGAATTAATTATCGTTATCATCTATATGGGTTCTGTCATTAGTGATTTAAATTTATCGGGCATATTAGATTTGAGGTCCAATATATCTATCTTACAAGACCTATTATTTATGTATTTTTGTAGAAAAGGGCATTGATGCTTGGATTCTCAAATCCTTAGCTGTGAATATAATTGACGGCAGAACTCACTAAACTATTCTGATGTCATAGAACTTGCAGAGGTTTTGACGCGTGTTGTTTTCGTTAAGCAAATCCCTAAGTGAAGAAAATTAAATGAAATATCATAAACTCATAGTAGCGGACCAGCTTAAGCGGGAAGAGGTTCAGGTCGTTAATGATAAGGTAATGGGCGGTAGCTCCAGAGCTCAGGTGGAGTCTCAACGTGAAGGTATCCGCTTTTACGGGCAAGTGAGCCTGGCCAATAATGGCGGATTCGCCTCTTTCAGGATCCCTCTCCAACCTAGGAACATCGGCGCATTCTCTGCATTTTCGATCAAGCTAGAAGGCGACGGGAAAACCTACCAGTTCAGGGTACAGGAAAATCAACAGCAAAGACATGCTTATGTGACCGATATAAATACAACAGGACAACTTCAGGAGATCAAAATAAGTTTTGATGAATTAAAACCCCGTTTTAGAGGGAATCGCTTAGACCTTCCCCGTTTTAACGGGCAAACCCTATCCAGGCTAGGTTTGATGATCTTACCGGGAAAGGAATTGGAATTCAACTTAACCTTTATAGAAGTCAGCTTGATCTAAATGATCCGCAGGATCCCAGAAATGCATTTTAAAGTCCTTCACCTTATCATCCACTACACTAAGGCTTTCCGCCTCTAATAGTCGCTGCATGGCATCTGAGGTGGAAAAATGATGTTTGCCAGTAAGCACGCCATTCCTGTTAACTACCCTATGCGCCGGAACATCCTCCAGCTGGTGCGATGCATTCATGGCATACCCTACCACACGGGAACTCCCGGCAGCTCCAAGAAACCGGGCGATCGCTCCATAACTTGTCACTCTACCTTCTGGTATCAGGCGTACCACGGCATAAACCCTGCTGTAAAAATCCGATCTGTTGCTCATAACACGTATATCCTAAAAAGGGTGATGATGACCAGTAGCATCATCAAAAAGGCCATGAAATAATTTGAATACCTGGCAAAGGTCTTTGTCCTTTTCTCGATCCTTACGAACGAGATGACGTACAGGTATAATGTCGTAAGTGTTCCCAAAGCGGCTCCAGTAGAAAATACGAGCACACTGAACCAGGAATAGTCCACGTTGCCCTTGGCATTGAAAATGGAGCTGATGACCACGAAAAAAGGAATGGGAAAGACGTTGAGCAAAGCAATGCCCATTCCCCGAAGAAAACTTCTTCCACCAGTCTTCTTTTCGATCTTGATCCTTTCTTTCTGGCGGTTAGCGATGATGAAGAAATAGACCATCATCAATACCAGGATGACCAGACCAGTCCTTAACAGCATCTTGTGTACATAGGGATGATCGAAGATATATTTGGCCATAAGTATGGCCGTCATCGCCTGGAAGAAGACCACCAGCGAGGCACCGAATGACATGATCATCCCATGTCGCCTGGACTTCCTCACGCAGGTCTTGGCCACAGACATATTGACCAGCCCCGGCGGTATGACTCCGCCAAGTGCAGCAAAATAGACCAGCAAGAATAGTTTTATCTCATGCAAAACTTAATCCAATTTGAACTTTAAATAGGTTATGGGCTTTTTTTCTGCCAGGAACTGCTTCTCATAGAATGTTTGGATCTCCGTAAGTGGTCCCTTGAGGTCGTGATTCTTATAAATGTCCTGATGCGCATAGGTCACCTCCTTCCCCAGTCCGGTCAACAGACCTTGTGTATATCCGAACATAAATTCGCTGTCCGTTTTTAAATGTAAGGTTCCGTTCTCTTTTAATATCCGCTTATATCTGTTGAGGAAAACGGCATTGGTTAATCGATGTTTTTCCCGCTTGGGCTTGATCTGTGGGTCAGGGAAAGTAATCCATATCTCATCCACTTCACCCTTAGCGAAGATATGTTCTATAAGCTCGATCTGAGACCTTACGAAAGCGACATTGTTCAGCCCTTTTTCTAATGCAGTTTTCGCACCACGCCAGAAACGCGCTCCTTTGATATCCAAACCAACGAAATTGTTTTCCGGGAAACGTTGCGCCAGTCCTACGGAATATTCGCCTTTGCCACAGCCAAGCTCAGCAACAATTGGCCGATCGTTGCAGAAGAAAGCTTCACTCCATTTCCCTTTATAGGGGAATTCGTCCGCTATGAGCTTTTCCCGTGAAGGTTGTATCACATTGGAAAAACTATCGTTTTCCCTGAATCTTTTGAGCTTGTTCTTGCTTCCCATTTCCAGATATTACTTAAAGCGGGTAAAATTACTTATTTTTAACGGCTTAGAAAATCAAGATCTTCCATGCCAAAGGGTAAAGTACTCGTCGCGGTCTTAAATTGGGGTTTAGGCCATGCTACAAGATGCATACCTGTCATCAGATCGTTGCAACAACAAAACTTCCAGCCGGTCATCGCCTCGGACGGTAAAGCACTTTCATTCTTAAAAAACGAATTCCCTGAACTTGTTTCCTACGAATTAAAGCCCCTTCATATAACCTATGGATCGCGATCTGCATTCAATTTCCCTTATTTGATGGTGAAATCTCTTTTCTGGAACGTTCAATTGAAAAAAGATGCAGCCCTTGTTCATTCGATACACAAAAATGAGGGTCTTACAGGCATCATTTCAGATGGACGTCCTTACGCGTATCACAGGGATGTACCTTCTGCTTACATCACGCATCAGCTTCAGGTAAAGAGCAGTATTTTCAGTGAACTATCAACCGTCATACATCGTCAACTCATCAGAAGATTTGATGAGTGCTGGGTACCTGACATTGCCCCGCCGCATAATATTTGTGGCCCTATGAGCCAATGGAAAAATGCGGATATTGCTCTAAGATATATCGGCTTCCCAAGCGATCTTACTGTTCAAAAAAGAACCAGCGGATATGATCATGCTGCTATTATCGCCGGAGCAGAGCCGGAGCGCACGACATTAGAAAAAAGGCTCATCGCTTGTTTTCGTGAGCTTGCGGGAAAGAACATCATCCTGGCCGGAAGTAAGGAAAGGTCATCAGAGAAAATTTCGGATAACCTTGAACTAATTGGGATGGCGAGTAGGGCTGAAGTTGGTCAGGTAATTAGCCAGAGTGATACACTAGTCGTACGCGGTGGTTATTCCACGATAATGGACCTAATAAAATTGCAAAGGACGGCCTTGCTCGTGCCAACTCCAGGTCAGACCGAGCAATTATATCTGGCGAAGCATCTTAAGCGACATCATTATTTTGATCGAGTATCGCAAGCTCAATTATCGGCAGAAAGAATACGGCAGTTCAGTAAAAGAAAGTATCGATCAAATAACGTTGCTTTCACCGGGTTTGATCTTGGTGAAGTTTTCGGCCTTTTTGAGGGTGAATGAGAATTCGCTTCCTTCGCCCAATTGGCTCTCAACACTTATCTTTTCCTTGTGTGCTTCTATGATATGTTTTACTATGGAAAGGCCCAATCCGGAACCTCCTTCTTTTCGGGAACCGCTCTTGTCTACACGATAGAACCTTTCGAACAATCTATTGATATTTCCCGGGGCAATGCCTATCCCGTTATCACTGACCTTGATAAGCAGCTTTTCCTTGTTCAGTTCTTCCAGGCTGACCACGGTGGCACCTTCCTTCTTGCCATATTTGATGGAGTTGACAATAAGATTGGTTAGCAGCTGCTGGACCTTTTCTTTATCGGCATGAACCCAAACCGGATCCGGATAAAAACTATCGAAGGTGAGCGTAATATCCCTTTTTGCTGCCTTCATTTCCAGGAGGTCAAATACGTTCTGTATGATCTCGTGTATGTCAAAGTCCTGTTTGTTCAGGGTCAGGTCACCGCTTTCCAGTTTTGTGATCATGTCCAGGTCACGTACGATATAGATCAAACGGTCTACGCCCTTACTGGCACGGTTCAGGTATTTATCCCTTACTTTCTTGTCTTTTATAGCGCCATCCAATAAGGTAAGAATATAGCCCTGGACGGTAAAAAGCGGCGTTTTCAACTCGTGAGAAACGTTACCCATGAACTCTTTCCGGTAGTTCTCACGATCTTTGAGGGTGTCTATCTCTAACTTTTTGTTCTTGGCAAACCTTTCCACTTCTTCCTGAAGGGTTGACATGTCCGTTGTAACATTATCTCTATGAACTGTTGATGCGTCCAGCAGGGAAACCCTGTCGTAAATAGATTTTACCCGGCGATAGATAAAGTGCTCTACCCGCTGCTGGATGATAAAGAAACTGATGAGATAACTACTGACGAATCCTGTGGCGATGATCCACCAGGTGATGTCTTGAGCGAGATAAAGCATGATGATCAGGACGACCGTAAAGAACAAACTGATCAGCAATGAAGTCTTGTAAGCGAACTTATAGGTTTTTTTGATCTTCTTGTTCGTCATTTGCTTACAAACTTATACCCTACACCTTTGACGGTCTTAAAATGTTCGCTTCCTATTTTTTCCCTTAGCTTTCTAACGTGGACGTCTATGGTCCTCCCGCCTACCACGACCTCGTTCCCCCAAACCGTGTTGAGAATGTCTTCTCTTTTAAACACCTTGGCGGGTTCTGAAGTTAGGAGAGAAAGTAGCTCGAACTCCTTGCGGGGTAACGGAATCTCTTTGTTCTTTAAGGTCACTTTATACTCATCTTTATTAATGGTCAATTCGCCTACTTTGTAGATGTTCTTGTCCTCGCTCGCATTAAGGAATCTTCTAAGCAGAGCTTTGACCTTTGAGGACAACACCTTAGGCTTAATGGGCTTAGTAATATAATCATCTGCTCCCGCTTCAAAGCCGGCCACCTGGGAATAATCCTCACCTCGGGCGGTCAGGAAAGCAATAACGGTCTCATCCAGACCTTTTAGTTCTCTGATCTTCTCACAGGCTTCTATGCCGTCCATTTCCGGCATCATAACATCGAGCAGGATCAGATGTGGCTTTTTCTTTTTAGCTTTTTCTACGGCTTCAATACCGTCGCTGGCAGTAAATACTTTATAGTCTTCGTTGGACAAATTGTACTTGACTATCTCTACAATATCGGGATCATCATCAACGACCAGAATAGAAATGTTCTTCTTTTTCATAAGTGAAAGTATTTGTGCAAAAATAAAGATAAACTTAATCTACTCAGGTTAAGTAATATTTATTTAAAATCATCAATATTAGGTAAATGTAATCTTAAAATCAGAAAGATGTTACCTGTATGTTAAACAATTTAAATTATCATTAAATTTAACTTGCACAAAAACAGCATTTTAAGTTTATGTGACCGGATAATGGTTTACACAGACTTAACCTTATTTAATATTTAGCTAAGCTATAAAAGATGTTGCTCAACGTTATTTGCAACAAATTAAAAACTAAAATTATTTAACTATGAAAAAATTGAATTCAAACATTCTAATGACCTTAGCTTTTATCTTGAGCTTGGGTGCGATTACTACTAGCTGTAGTGATGATGACGATGGTGGTACGACAGCTGGACCTAACGACCCAGTTGATGAAAACATCGTCAACGTAACAGGAGCGATTACCTCCAATGAGACCTGGACACCAGACAACATCTATGTCCTTAACCAAAAAGTTGTTGTAGAAGATGGTGTTACTTTAACCATCGACCCGGGAACGATCATTAAAGGGTCATCTGGCTCAGGATCACTAGCATCTGCTCTTATTGTAGCTCGTGGTGGTAAAATAGAAGCTGTTGGAACACCAAGTGAGCCTATTATTTTCACTTCTGAAGAAGATAATATCGCCATAGGAGAAACTGCTGGCACTAACTTAGACCAAAATGACAGAGGTCTGTGGGGCGGCGTTTTAATTTTAGGTAAAGCACCATGTTCTTTTGAGGGTGATGTTGAGGAATTACAAATTGAAGGTATTCCGGCATCTGATACATTTGGTTTATACGGAGGTAATGACCCAAATGATGATTCTGGTAGTTTCCAGTATGTATCTATTCGTCATGGTGGCGCTTTAATAGGTGAAGGAAACGAGATCAACGGTTTGACCATGGGTGGCGTTGGAAGAAACACTGAAATAAGCCATGTAGAGGTAGTTGCTAATCTTGATGATGCTTTTGAATGGTTTGGCGGTACGGTTGATTCATCAAATTTATTTGTTTGGGCTCAAGGTGATGATGCCTTTGACATCGATCAGGCTTACAGCGGAACGATCGACAATGCAATGGCTGTTTTAGGCGATGTATCTGACCACGGTTTTGAAATTGATGGTCCAGAGGGAACATTCCAGGATGAGTTCACGTTAACTAATGCTACTTTAGTAGGTAACATGAACACAGATGGAGGTGAATTTGCTGATTTCCGTTCTGGCGCAAGAGGAATGGTTGAAAATGTATATGCATATAACTTTAAATCATCATCTGACATTGAAATTGATGATGATACATCTGCAAACAACTATAATAGCGGTGACCTTAGCTTAGCTAATTGGGAAATCGTTCTTCCTAGTGGTATTAATAACGTAAGTGAAGTATTTAACAACACAACAAGTGTTAACACACCAGGATTTGGTTCTGAGGGAACAGCTGTTACTGAAGGTAGCCAAACAGTAGGTGCCAATACATCTGAATTTGCCTGGACTTATGCTAACAATGTTGCAGGCTTAGGATTTTAATCTTGACCTCCAGTATCATATATAATTAGCCCTTAAAATATCAATTGCTCATCAATTATTTTGATGGGCAATTGTTTTAAAACTCAAATAAAAAATGCGAAGAAAGATCACTAAAATTTTATTTATTCTATCATTCAGTCTGTGTAGTTACTTAACTCATGCACAAAATGGATATATTTCTGGAACTGTAAAAGATGGCGAGTTAAATGACGTTCTCCCATTTGCTGAGGTCTCTGTAAAAGAAACTACTAAGGGGGCTACTACAGATTTTGAAGGGAAATATTCCATAGAAATAGAACCAGGCACTTATACACTGGTCTTTTCTTTTGTAGGATATGAAACCAAAGAAATAACAGGCGTTGAGGTTAAAAGTGACGATGAAACCTTTGTCAACACAACGTTAAATCAAGCTGCGGGACAATTAGATGAGGTAGTTATTACAACCACAGCCAGTAAAAATACGGAACAGTCTGTTTTAAATCTTCAAAAAAATTCGGTTTCTCAAGTAGATGGTCTTTCTATAGAAAGTATAAAAAAATCCGGTGCAGGAAATGTAGCCAGTGCAGTTAAAAACGTCCCCGGCGTTTCTGTACAGGGCGGTAAATACGTTTATGTGAGAGGTTTAGGTGACCGATATACAAAAACAATATTAAATGGTGTTGATATTCCAGGCTTAGATCCTGATAAAAACACAATACAAATGGATCTTTTCCCAACCAATATACTTGAAAATGTAGTGGTTGTTAAGTCGGCATCAGCTACTTACCCGGCCGATTTTACCGGCGGTATCGTCAATATACAAACTAAAGACTTTCCGGCTAAACCTTCTTATAGTATCTCTTTAGGAACCGGTGTAAATCCTGACATGCACTTTCAAGACAATTATTTAGCCTATGACGGTAGTGGTACTGATTTTTTAGGTTTTGATGATGGCACGCGTGACCTTCCACTAAGTAGATCAACGGTCATACCCGGTACGTTTGAAGAATTTCCAAACCAGGAAGTTCACCCGCTCACAGAACTAACCGGTAGATTTGAGAAACAACTTACCCCACAACAACAAACCAGTAACCCCAATTTCAATATTAATTTTACAGCGGGAAATCAATTTGATATAGGTGATGACCAGTTAGGTTATCAGTTCTCGCTGTCTTATAAAAATGAAACGACGTTCTATGAAAATAGGCAAGATGGTAACTATATCAAAAATCAAAATGATAATTCAGTCTTAGAACTAAACGCCAATAGAATCACAACTGGTTCTGAAGGAATCAACAACGTTATATTAAATGGCTTAGCCGGCTTAGTTTACAAAAGAGAAAACTCGAAATACAAGCTTAATTTACTGCATATTCAGAATGGAGAATCTTCTGCAGGTTTATATAACCAAATATTAGCAGAAGGTGCAGGAGGAACCGGATTTGCTGACCTTAGGAAAGATGCCCTCCTTTATACACAACGTTCTATCTCCAATCTTCTATTAAGCGGAAAGCATAATTTTGAAAATCGCTGGGAGTTAGAATGGAAAGTATCACCTTCATTAGCTAAAAATGACGATAAAGATCACAGAGTTACCATATTACAAGAAAATCAGGAAGGTCAGTTAAGTGTTAGACCTAACACAGCTGGTTTTCCTATCAGAATATGGCGTAGTTTAGAAGAAGTAGACTACATTTCTAAAGCAGATGTCGAGAAGAAGACCGATATATTAGACCGGCCAGCTAACATTAAATTTGGTGGTAATGTTGCCTTAAAGAATAGAGATTACGCTATTGATGATTACAGATTTGATAGAGTGAATCGATCAGTTCCTAACAACGATCCCAATACATTACTGCAACCACAAAATATTTGGAACCCAGAAGAAGATGAAGGAACTATACTTCTATTTGGTGATCAGTTTGAGCCTTCAAATGCATATGAAGGTGAGCAGAGAACGTTTGCCGGTTATGGACAAATAGATTTCGTGCCATTCGAAAAATTTAAAACAGTGATCGGGTTAAGGTTTGAGAAATTTGAATCCTATTATACCGGTCAAAGTCAGGGATCATTAAATGACCCTAATACGCAAGTGTTTGACAATGATCTCATTTTAGACAAAGCTGATCTGTTCCCATCTGCTAATCTTATTTATGAACTAACAGAACAATCAAATTTCAGAGCCTCCTATTCGAGAACAACAGCTAGACCTTCATTTAAAGAGGCTTCATTTGTTCAGATATTCGATCCTATTGCTAACCGTACGTTCATAGGTAACATAGACCTGCAACCTACTTATGTTAATAATTTTGATCTTCGCTATGAATTTTTTGCCGGAGAAGGTGAGATGTTAGCTGCGAGTGTTTTCTATAAGGACTTTACAGACCCTATTGAGCTTACCTTTTTTGAAGCAGCGCCTAGTCAGTTAACACCAAGAAATTTAGGAAATGCTGAAGTTTATGGTGTTGAGGTAGAATTTAGAAAAAGGTTAGGTTTTATAGTAGAGAGTTTGAAAAATCTAAAAGTCAATTTTAATATATCTCTTATAGAATCATCCTTAACCATGTTTGAAGCAGAATTCAACAGGAGACAGTTAGCGGCACGCGAAGGTCAAACCATAGATAGAGAACGTGAACTACAAGGGCAATCGCCTTATTTGATCAATGCCGGGCTTGACTATTCTAATGATGATTTAGGTTTACAAACCGGTTTTTTCTACAATGTTCAGGGCGAAACATTACAGGTTGTAGGTACCGGTATTGTTCCTGATGTTTTTACTCAACCTTTCCATAGTCTAAATTTCAAATTTAGAAAGACCTTTGGCAAGAATGAAAGTTCAGCCATAAGCTTCAAGGTTGAAAATATCTTAGATGATAAAAGGGAAAGTTTTTATAATTCTTTCGGCGGTCAATCTGAGATATTCAGCGTCAGACAGCCATTTAGAACCTTCTCTTTAGGCTATAGTTTCAATTTTTAATGATTTCAAAACATTGCGAAGCCCTTTACTTGGTTCTTTATTATTAATTTTACAAAAAAAAACATGATGAAACAATTACTAATTTTATTAACTTTATTTATTGGTCTTCAAGGGTATTCCCAAACCAATGTTTATCAGGAGACCTTTGAAACGGATGCAAACGGTACTAATTACAACACCTCTATCCCTGAGTTCTCAGACGGAGCCAATGATTATTTTATCAGAACGGACGGTTCTGACCTGGCCGGTTCTGTTCAGATCAATGGTATTGAAGGCTCATTCTTCTTTGGCGCGCAAGACATAGACGGAGAAGGTGCAACTTTACCAGTTACTTTATCTACTGCTCAAATCGATGTGACTGGTTTAAGTAATTTAGATCTAGCGGTATTATTAGCAGAAGATTCAGAACTTCCGGCCCTTGATTGGGATCCTGATGATTATGTCCACTTTACTTACACTTTAGATGGTGGAACACCACAGGATCTTTTATGGATCGAGGCTGATATAGATTCAGGTTTTAATGGGAATGCTGCTATAGACACAGACTTTGATGGAGTAGGTGACGGTCAAATATTAACAGATGCGCTGACTGAGTTTAGTGCTGGCTTTGACGTGTCTGGTGCTACAACCTTAGAAATCCAGGTTGAATTTCAACTGGATTCCGGAGATGAAGATATCGCCATGGACAACTTACGCGTTGTAGACGGTTTTACGGCAACACCAAGTCTTACCGTCCAAAATCCCTCAGATGGAGAAACATTTGCGCCAGGAACCACTCAGGTAGATGTAGAATTTACTACAGCTAACACCTCTGCATCCGATCAGGTTGATATAGATGTGAATGGAACAGTAACTCAGGACATCTCAAGTCCTTTTTCTATCCAAACTGCCGATGGGCAAACCTATGACATCACCTTAGATTTGATCTCCGGTGGAAGTGTCGTAGATAGCGAAAGTTTTACCTTTGATGTTGGAACTATAACGACTGTCCCTAATATCACAGCACTTAGAGCGGATGTTCAGGCAAACGGAGTTGGTGGCTTTTATGAAATAACCGGTGCATCAACTATGACAATGGCAGATGACTTTAATAACCGCAAATGGTTTCAGGATGACACACCAAGAGGAATTTATATTGAAGATGCTAATGCGATCATCCCAAATGATGCCTATGTCATAGGAGATCAAGTTACAGGCCTAAGAGGTGTAACAGAAGACAACAATGGTGTTTTAACTTTTATTCCTTCTACTGATAACGGATCCGTAGTAGGAAATGTTAATGTCTCTCCTGAAGTTATTTCTTTATCGGTCTTTAATAACAATTTTGAAGATTACGAATCTGTATTAGTGGGTTTTCAAAATGTAAGCTTTACGGATGCTGATGGTACTGTGACCTTCGCAACAGGAACTAATTATGAATTCGGCAACGGCTCAGAAACTAGTGAAATGAGAACTGAATTTTTTGGTGCTGATTATATCGATACCGTAATCCCGATGGGGACGCTTGATGGTTTAGTAGGTTTAGCTGCTGAATTTAATGGAAATACTCAGATTTATTCAAGAACTTCAAATGATATAGACATTACTTTAAGTACTGATGCATTCCAGAACATCGATGTAAACCTCTATCCTAATCCTGTATCGAACGGTGAGATCCAGATCGATCATCAATTGAACGGTGATGTAGAGATAAGCCTTTATACGATGAGTGGAAAAAGAGTGATAAGCCAGACGTTAGGACGTAATGATAAACTTGATGTTTCCAGTTTAAACTCAGGTGTATATTTGCTTCAGGTGGTAAACGGATCAACTAAAGCAACTGAGAAAATCATAGTTAAATAAATAGGTTTCTAACCCTGAATAATAAAAAGGCTGCCATTGTTTGAATGGTGGCCTTTTTATTTATCGTAATTTTGATATCTATGCAGCTCGAGGACAGAATTTTTACTATTAATGATCATAATGAATTTGAAAGGACAGCTTTAGATGTCTTTAGTTATCAGTACGATAGAATAAGTATTTACAGAGAATTTAGTGATTACCTGGGAAAGTCTAAAGAAAAGGTGAACTCGCTTACTGAAATTCCTTTCCTTCCCATAGAATTCTTCAGGTCCAACATAATAAGAGATAAGGCTGAATTTGATAAAGTATTCCTCAGTAGTGGAACGACAGGTCAGGAAAGAAGTAAACATTATATCAGCGACCTGAAACTTTACGAAAAATCCTTCCATAATGCCTTTTCCCAGTTCTATGGCGACCCTTCAGAATTCCTATTCGCGGCAATTCTTCCAGGTTATATTGACAATCCTGATTCCTCCTTGCTTTATATGGTAGATAAGCTAATCCAAAGCTCTAAAAACAAACTTAGTGGCTTCTATAATTTTTATGATGAACATTTAATTACAAAGCTCAAAAATATTCGATCATCTAATTCAAAGAACAAATTGATCATTGGTGTTTCATTTGCACTACTTGATATCGCTGAACAACATTCTATAGACCTTTCGGATTGCATAATAATGGAAACCGGTGGGATGAAAGGAAAACGTAAGGAACTGGTAAGAGAAGAACTGCATGCTATCTTAAAAGGTGCATTCAAGGTAGAAAAGGTTCACAGTGAATATGGTATGACGGAGCTCCTGTCCCAGGCCTATGCAAAAGAAGATGGCATCTTTGAAACTCCTTCCACAATGAAGGTCATGATCAGGGATATCTATCAACCCATGTCCTATGTGAGTAAAGGGGGTTCTGGTGGAATAAATGTAATCGACCTTAGTAACATCCACTCCCTGTCTTTTTTAGCTACACAAGACCTTGGAAAAAAACTTTCGAGGGGTCGATTTAAAGTTTTAGGCAGGTTCGACCATTCTGATGTTAGAGGTTGCAATCTGTTATACAGTTAAACATTTCTTAATTTTTAATTTCCCGTGTAATAATTTGGATGTTACAACGTCTAAATTAATGCTAGGATGAAGTTTTTTCATAATAGATTGGTTAGTTAAGCAAAACCCCGATTCTTTCAAATCGGGGTTTTGCATTTTATCAGTATGGTGTATAAAAATTAATGCATCAATTCTTCTTCGTTTTCTCTAAGCGGGACATTTTGGGGAATAAAATCTTGTCCAGGAATGATGTAGTCAGAATCATCCGCATTTCTTTTACTATAATCATAAGACCATCTATATACTTTAGGAAGCTCACCAGGCCAGTTACCGTGGATATGTTTGACAGGAGCGGTCCATTCTAAAGTGTTGGCTTTCCAGGGGTTTTGAACAGCCTTTTTTCCGTAAAATATAGAATGTATAAAATTATAAATAAAAAACAATTGAGCAGCTGCTGTTAAAAAGGCGAAGACAGAAATAAGTACATTAACATTAGCAAGATCATCTAGATAAGGAAATGCAGTGTTCGTGTAATATCTTCTTGGTAATCCAGCCATACCAATGAAGTGCATCGGGAAAAACACTCCGTAAGCTCCTATGGCGGTAATCCAGAAATGTAAGTATCCTAAATTCTTGTTCATCATCCTACCGAACATCTTAGGGAACCAATGGTAAACACCGGCTATAAATCCATACACACCCACTATTCCCATCACCAGATGGAAATGGGCCACTACGAAATACGTATCGTGAACATTAATATCAAGGGTGCTATCCCCTAATACGATACCTGTAAGTCCACCACTAATGAAAGTGGAGACCAAACCAATTGAAAATAACATGGCCGGATTCATCTGCAAATTTCCCTTCCACAACGTAGTAATATAATTAAATGCTTTTACAGCGGATGGTATAGCTATAAGCAATGTGGTAAAAGTAAACACAGAACCAAGGAAAGGATTCATACCGGAAACGAACATATGATGACCCCAAACCACCGTAGATAAGAATGCGATGGCCAGGATAGAAGCTACCATTGCTCTATATCCAAAAATCGGCTTACGCGCGCTAGTTGCAACGATTTCTGAAGTGATGCCCAAAGCAGGTAATAGAACAATATAAACTTCTGGATGTCCCAGAAACCAGAACAAATGTTCGTAAAGCACAGGAGAACCACCCTGATGGCTTAATACTTCTCCCTGAATATAAATATCGCTTAAGAAAAATGAGGTGCCAAAACTACGGTCCATTATCAATAAAAGTGCAGCTGATAATAAAACCGGGAAGGATACCACGCCAATGATGGCCGTAACGAAAAAAGCCCATACCGTTAAAGGTAATCGGGTCATGGACATGCCTTCCGTTCTTAGGTTGAGCACAGTAACTATATAATTGAGTGAACCCATCAAAGAAGAAGCGATGAAAATAGCCATAGAAACCAACCAAAGCGTCATTCCCATACCTGAACCACTTATAGCCTCAGGCAATGCACTTAGTGGAGGATAGACTGTCCACCCAGATGATGCAGGACCAGATTCTACAAAAAGAGAGGATAACATGATAACAGATGATAGGAAAAACAACCAGTAAGACAACATGTTCATAAAGCCGGATGCCATATCTCTTGCACCAATCTGTAGTGGGATAAGCAAATTGCTGAAAGTTCCGCTTAAACCAGCTGTAAGCACGAAGAATATCATAATCGTTCCATGAATGGTCACAAGAGCCAAATAAACGTTTGGACTCATAACGCCATCGTTCTGAAACTTTCCTAATAAAACCTCAAAGATCCAGAATGATTGTTCTGGCCATGCAAGTTGAAGTCTTATCAATAAGGACATGGCTATACCTATAAATCCCATCACCAGACCTGTGATCAAATATTGCTTGGCAATCATCTTATGATCTGTACTAAAAATATATTTTAGTATAAAAGGCTGTTTGTGGTGTTCTGCTTCTTCCTTAGCAGCTTTCTCTAATTCAACATTTCCTACATTTGCTACTGCTGACATTGCTATGGTTTTTAGTTATTTTGGGCTATTACTTCTTTAAATTGCTGTTGTTCTTTCATCCATTCCTCGAAATCTTCCTTAGGCTCAACGACAACCTTCATTTGCATATTGTAATGAGATACGCCACATATCTTGTTACACATTAGATAATAGTCAAATTCATAAGAGTCTAAAGTAGATTTTCCTTCAGCTTCAAGTACTTCATTCTTCTCTTCACGAATATCGTTAATACGTTCCACTTTATCAACCATATAATCACTATTTCTCATTTCTTTAGTAGTTTTTGAAGGAGTAAAACTAAACTGGGTGACCATACCCGGTACAACATTCATTTGTGCCCTAAAGAAAGGAAAGTAAGCGGAATGGAGGACATCCTGTGACCTGAACTTGAATATTACCGGCTCATCCACTGGCAAATGGAGTTCTCTTGTGATAACATCATCTTGTGCATAAGGGTCGTTCTCGTCCACACCTAATTGATTGACACCTTCGATTAATCTCACATTAGCCTTGCCTAACGTGTTGTCTTCCCCTGAATATCTAGCTTTCCAATTAAATTGATAAGCGTAGATCTCTATGACGCGAGCTTCTTCCTTTTTAACCGGATTCATTATTTCTGACCAACTGAAAAGTCCGTAGATGATCAAACCCGCCAGTACAACAACTGGTATAATGGTCCATATGAATTCTAATTTATCATTATCAGCATAAAATAAGGCTCGCTTACCTTGCTTTCCTCTATATTTATAAGAAAAATAATGGAGTAGCGCTTGTGTTATCAATTGAACAGTCATGATAACTCCTAGTGTAATGAACATCAACTGATCATAATCATGGCCATGCTCAGAGGCCGATTCGGGTAAATAGAACCTGCTGTATTCATAAAAACAATAGAACATAAAGGCGTAGAACAAGATCATGAATATCAACATCAACTGTCCTTGCTTTTCATTGTCCTTGTTATTCGCTATTGGCGAATCGCCTTCTCCAACGGGCTTGGATAATTTGAATATCTTGGATATCTGCCAAACGGTAACCCCTAAGAGTGCTGCTACTACTACGATTAATAATGCTGTCATTCCTTGAATATCTTATTAATAATGATACTGTTTGCTTTCTTTTATCAACGGGTTGTTCACGGGCTCCAGCGCTTTTTTGCTCAAAGCATTGAAGGTTATGTAGAGGAATATTCCACCAACTAAAAGTAGAGCGCCTATTTCCGCAAATGATATAGACCACTGGCCAGCAACAGTCCCCGGCATGATCATTAGATAAAAGTTTATATAATGTCCCACCAAAATTATTATTCCTGCAAAGGTAACAATCCAGTTCACCCTTTTGAAGTCAGAGTTCATTAAAATTAACAAAGGAAAAACAAAATTTAAAGCTACAGAACCGAGGAATAGCAGCTGATAATCTTCCATCCGTGTTACATAATAAACCGCTTCCTCCGGCATGTTGGCGTACCATATCAACATGAACTGTGCAAACCATAGGTAGGTCCAAAAAATGGATATCCCAAACATGAACTTTGCCAGGTCATGGATATGACTATTGTTAACGAATTGCAGATACCCTATTGATTTTAAATGCACGGTGATAAGCGCGATGGTAGTAATACCCGATACGAACATGCTGGCGAACACAAACCACCCCATTAATGTGCTGAACCAGTGCGTATCTATGCTCATGATCCAATCCCATGATGCCATGGATTCTGTAATCGCGAAAAAAGCTAAAAACAATACAGAATAAGTGATGTTCTTCTTATACAAGCTTTGATCATAACCATCATCCTGTTTGTTCTCATTCCTGGTTATCAATCTTTGAAAAAGAATCCATCCGCCGATATATATAGCAGCTCTGATAAGAAAAAATGGTATGTTCAAATAGCCTGATTTTTCCTGTATCACTTCATCGTTAGCAACTATTTCGGGGTCCATCCAAACAAACAAATGGTTCAAGTGCAGGGAAGATAAAACGAGAAACACATAAACCAAAACGCCGCCTGGTACGATATATTTAGATATCGCTTCCATGACCCGAAAAAGAACCGGCGACCAACCTGCCTGAGAAACGTGTTGTATGACATAAAAGACAAAGGCACCTAAGGAAATGAAGAGAAAGAACAATAGGGAAACGAAAAGTGCTGACCAGGGTTTGTTCTTCAAGAACGTATAGGCATGTTCCGCATGCGATTTCTCATCTGCATGGTGCTCTCCTACTTGATGTTCATCTTTTGAGGTTGCTCCATCATTTTGTTGAGCACTAGAATGACCATCACTATGACCGCCATGAGAGGCTTCCATTTGTTGCTTGACCTCTTTGACATTGTTCGGGGTAGATAGAAAGCCTGCACTAACACCAATCAATCCCAGTACGATCAAAATCATGGAAGTCATTTTTATTTTATTGGACATTTGATACATAGAGCGGTGGTATTAATTCGTTAATTCTAGTTTATCTGAGGTTGAAAATAGCTGTTTGTTCTTTATAGTGTCCTTATCGAAAGGCAGTTCATCTTTATCTTCCAGCTCTCGCTTCAGCTTCATCACGTATTGAGTAACCTGCCACATCTCTTTCCTGTTCATTTGAGAAGCATAAGAACCCATCAGATTTCGACCGTGATAGATCACATAGTAAGTACTGCCGCTAGTGATCGCTCTTCCAACATCATCATAACTAGGTACGCCAAGAACCTTTTCTTGTTGAACGAGCCAACCTTTACCATTTCCTTTATCGCCATGGCAGATCGCACAATAATAGCCATAAAGTTCTTCACCTTTCAATAGGTTTTCTTCAGTGTAAGGAACGGGATTTTCTAGTTCTTTCTTGGCCCTTTGATAACCCTCTTCATTGTCTGCATATTCAAATGGCATCCAACCTCGCTTGACACTGCCTTCAGCGGGCTTCAAAGCAGTGGTCTGGTTTGGAAACAGTTCGCTTTCCGCATAAGCTTCATAAGCCTGCGACTGGTACATGTCCGGAAAATATTGATAGTTCCGTTCATTATCATCAGCACAACCCGTGATTAGCCCAAGGGTTAATATTAAAAGTAGGTATTTATTAGGTGTTTTCATCATTATCTTTTTAGGTCGACTTCTTTAGCTCCAGTGGAGTGTAAGAATTCTGCAACATCTTGAATGTTTTCTTTATCGGTTTCCACTTCCATGACAAAATGATCGTCCGTAGTTCTGGGGTCTGGATTTTCAGCTTGTTTGAAAGGCCAGATCTTAGAGCGCATATAGAATGTGATGACCATTAAGTGAGCTGCAAAGAAAACGGTCAGTTCGAACATGATGGGAACGAAGGCCGGCATGTTCTGGAAAAAAGTAAAACTGGGTTTCCCACCGATATTCCTGGGCCAATCCTCTATCATCATGAAGTTCATCATCCATACGGCTACACCAAAACCCACAAGACCGTAAAGAAAAGCTGTTATGGCCATCCTGGTTTCTTTGAGACCGGCTGCTTTATCCAGTCCGTGTACTGGAAATGGAGTGTATACTTCGCTTATATGATGATCCTGATCTCGCGTTTCCCTGACGGCTTTCATCAAATGATCATCGTCAGCATAAAGTGCTTGTAATGTATATCCTGACATAATTATATTTGGTTTAAAATGTTTGCTTCACCAGACCAGAACCTGGACTTCGATTTTGGAAATGCATCGATCAATCGGTTCAATATCGTAAATTCTTTATCAGACATCTTAGATATCTGTTGATATTTATAGACACCGATTTGGTTTAGCTTCTTTTCCAGCGCTGGTCCTACACCTGATAATCTTTTGAGGTCATCTGCGTTATCATTGGATGCATCTCCAATTTTCAACAATAGGGATTCTATTAATTCCCCTTTCTCATCTCTAACCTCTTCGTTCTTTTGTTCGAGCTCCTCTACCATTCCTTTAAAATCTGGTAAAGGGCGCTGCTCAGGCAAATTGTACATCTGAACATCATCACCATACTCTTCTCTCATCTTCTTATACTTATCACCTGATAGTTTTAAGATACTTTTCACTTCAGCCTGGGCGATAACAGGGAAACTTCGCGCATACAGAAGGAATAGAACAAAAAAGAAACCTAATGTACCAACAAATATTCCCACGTCCACGAAAGTAGGAGAGAACATTGCCCAGGATGATGGCGTCCTTCCTTTACTTAGGTCTAGTACGATAATATCGAAACGCTCGAACCACATTCCGATATTAATGATGATCGAAACGATGAAGGTCCAGATTATGTTCCTTCTGTATTTTTTGACCCATAAGGTCAAAGGGACTAACATGTTACAAAGTATCAGCGCCCAGAAAGCCCACCAGTAAGGACCTGTAGCAGCCCCAAAAGACAAATAAGTATAGTTTTCATAAGGACTTCCGGTATACCAGGCGATGAAGAATTCCGTGATGTAGGCAACACCTACGATACCGCCGGTTACCAGGATCACCTTGTTCATCAGCTCAATGTGATTGACCGTGATATAATTCTCCAGATTGGACACTTTCCTCATTATGATAAGCAAGGTCTGCACCATGGCAAAACCTGAGAAAATCGCACCGGCAACGAAATAAGGCGGGAATATCGTACTATGCCAACCTGGGACTACGGATGTGGCAAAATCGAATGATACGATGGTATGGACTGAAAGTACCAAAGGTGTGGCTAGTCCGGCCAGTACGAGAGAGACTTCTTCAAAGCGCTGCCAATCTTTCATTTTTCCACTCCATCCAAAGGATAGGATCGAATAGATATGTTTCTGGAAAGGTTTTTTGGCGCGATCCCTTATCATTGCAAAATCAGGCAACAACCCTGTATACCAGAACACCAGTGAAACGGACAAATAAGTAGATATCGCAAAAACGTCCCAAAGTAAAGGTGAGTTGAAGTTGACCCAAAGCGAGCCGAACTGATTAGGGATAGGTAAAACCCAATAAGCTAGCCAGGGTCTTCCCATGTGAATAATAGGAAAAAGCCCGGCTTGTACTACCGCAAAAATGGTCATCGCCTCAGCGGAACGGTTGATGGCCATTCGCCAACGTTGACGAAACAACAACAACACTGCGGATATCAGTGTTCCAGCGTGCCCTATACCAACCCACCAAACAAAGTTGGTAATATCCCATGCCCATTCTATGGTGTTGTTCAATCCCCAGGTTCCAATACCGGTAGAAACCGTATAGATGATACAGCCTAATCCCCAGAGAAAGGCTACTAATGCAATTGAAAAAACAATCCACCATGTTTTATTGGCGCGACCTTCTATAGGTCTTACAATGTCTTCAGTTACATCCTTATAAACTTTATCTCCTGTGACAAGTGGCTTTCTTACCGGAGCTTCATAATGAGACATAATTCCTATTTAATTAAGCGTTACTTTTTTCTTTCGTTTTGTTCTTATTGTTCACTTTCGTTTGGTACATAACGTTAGGTTCTACTCCTAAGTAGCCCAGTAAGTGGTACATCCTGTCATCTTTGCTTTCTTCAAACACCTCACTTTTCTTGTCATTGACATCACCAAAGGTCAAAGCTCCGTTATCGCAGGCATTAGCACAAGCGGTCTGGAATTCTTCGTCCTTGACCGGCCTTCCCTCACGTTTGGCATCTAAAATTGATTTCTGGGTCATCTGGATGCAGAACGAACATTTTTCCATCACTCCTCGTGAACGAACGGTAACGTCAGGATTCAAGACCATTCTTCCCAGGTCGTTGTTCATATGATAATCGAACTCGTCATTTTGATTATATCTGAACCAGTTGAAACGTCTTACTTTATAAGGGCAATTGTTCGCGCAATAGCGAGTCCCAATACATCGGTTGTAGGTCATTTGGTTCTGACCTTGTCTTCCATGACCGATGGCGCCTACCGGACAAACCGTTTCGCAAGGTGCGTGGTTGCAATGTTGGCACATTACAGGTTGGAATGCCACTTGAGGGTTATCATAAGAAGCGGTTTCCACGTCCTTAAAGGTCTCAAATGTTCCCAGATTTTTTAATTTTTCCTTCTCTTCATCAAACGAGTCACCAGAAGAATAGTATCTATCTATACGCAACCAATGCATGTTCCTTGATTTCCTGACTTCTTCTTTACCAACTACAGGAACATTGTTCTCTGAGTGGCAAGCGATCACACAGGCGCCACAACCTGTGCAAGAATTTAGGTCAATAGACAATTTAAAATGATGACCGATGGACCTGTCGAATGAAGTCCAAAGATCAACTTTCTTTGAATCGACCGGCTCCATCGCGTGGTCTTTTGAGAATTCTGGGGTTTTATTCCATTCTTCTTTGCTCTGGTGAAGATAGGTGTCTAGGTCCGTTTCACGGATAATATCCTCACGTCCGGCCATGGTGTTCTGAAGCTGAAGGCAAGCGAACTCGTGATTACCTTCTGTTTTTTCAATACTAACACTTTGATCCGACTTGAAGTTTTTATAAAGTGGATAAGCATTATGTCCTACCTGCATCTCTTCCTTTAATCCAGACTTCCTTCCAAAACCCAGGGCCAATCCCAAACTTCCAGGTGCCTGACCCGGTTGAACGAAGATTGGAACATTTTTTAAACTTCGATCACCTACTTTAATATTGACAAGGTCGCCATCTATCGCTCCATTCGATCTTACACGGTTTTCTATTCCCAGTTCATCTGCATCCCTTTTGGATACGGTTACGTAATTATCCCAGGTGTTTCGGGTAATCGGGTCGGGGAATTCTTGCAACCAGGGATTATTGGCTTGTTGGCCGTCTCCCATTCCTATCTTGGTGTACAATGCGAGCTCAAACCCATTTACACTTGACGAGGCTAATTGGCCACAAACCTGTCCAGCATCAAATGAAACAGTGGAAGAGGAAGGTTCAACTTTAGCTTTCTCATATCTATAAACGCCATCGTGTAAACATTGATTCCATGATAGTCCTTCATAGTTGTTATTAAAATATCTTTTAAGGAAATCATAATAGGACTCCTCTTTTCCAAGCCAATTCAAAAGGCAATCCTGAAATTGCATCGTGTTGAAAATAGGCTTGATGGTAGGTTGTGTCAGGGCGAACTCTTTCTTACTGAATTGCACATCACCCCATGATTCCAGGTAATGAGGCGTAGCTGCGACAAACTCGGCCAGAGAAGCCGTTTCGTCCATCTTCATCGCACAACTGACCATCAAGTCAAGGTTTTTTGTTCCTTTCTTGAAAGCATCAGCGTTAGGAAGGGAATAAGCAGGATTCACACCAGCAGTGATCAAAGCTCCTATCTTTCCCTGGTTCATTTCCCTGACCAACTCCATTACTTCAGCATCACTTCCTTCCCGTATCATTTTAGGGTCATCAACGTCCATCAATTCGCTGTTCAGCGCCATATTGATCTCCATTGCCAAACGCTGAGCATTTTTGTCCTGAATCCCAGTTATGACGACTGACCGTGATTTGTTATTATTAATGTCATTTACTGCCTGATCTACCATCTTTGTGATATTATTAGGTAGATCAACTGTAGTAGTGTTGTTCACCAGCCTATTGTAAAGCTCGACGAGTATCCTTTTTTGCGTACTTGGTTTTGCTGGTACACGGTAGTCTGCGTTACCGCCACTTAGGCTAAGGTTAGCTTCAAATTGGTAATGCCTGGACATTTCCTTGGATGGCTGTCTGCTTTGGGAATAACCGGTATCACAACCGCCACCTTGCCAATCACCTAACAAGTCAGCGCCAATGCTAATGATATTTCTGGCATTGGAAAGTTCATATTGTGGCAATGCCCGAAGACCGAACTTCTCTTCAAAAGCATCTAAACTGGCGGATTCAGAAACGGCATCATAAACTACATGTCTTGTAGATGGATACTTTTTCTTGAATTCCCGAATCAACTTTTTTGTAGCAGGACTGGCGAAGGTCTGAGTGAGGAAGACTATCGGCTTGCCATTGAGCTTACGCAATCTATCTTTTACAAGCAAGTGAAAGTCCACCCATGAACGCTGTTCTCCTTTGACCTCTGGTTTTTGTAATCGCTGGACATCGTACATAGAAAGTATAGAAGCGTGAACTCTGGCCTTTGATGCGGAAGTAGTTCGCACAAGCTCATTGTTCTCTATTTTGATGGGTCTTCCTTCACGGGTTTTCACCATGACACCAGCAAAATCAAAACCGTCCGCCATGGCGGTAGCATAATAATCAGATTTACCGGGAACTATTCTTTCCGGTTGTTCTGCATATGGAATAGAATGAATGACTGGACCTTCACAGGCAGCTATGGTGGCTGCTGCTGTACTAAAACCTACATACTTGAGGAAATCCCTTCGCGTTGTAGATGAGTTTGATTCACCGTCTTGTTCATCAGTTGGTAGCGGCTCAACGAATTCATTCTTTTCTAAATGATCAACTTTAGCGGATTCATGAATTTGTTCAGGCGCTTTCCAGTATTTCTTATTTGATGACATAAATTGCTTTATTACTTAATTCTTAGATTAATAATGGCATTTACCACACTCGATACCACCCATTTGTGCAGCGGTCACTTTGTCTACATTGTATTTTTTGGATAATTCCTCGTGTATCTTCTTATAGTAACCATTATCCTTTACGTTGACCTGGGTTTCTCTATGGCAATTGATACACCAGCCCATCGTCAAAGAGGAATGTTGATACATGATCTCCATCTCCTCTACAGGTCCGTGGCATTTTTGGCACTCGATGTTAGCGACTGTTACGTGTTGTGAGTGGTTAAAATAAGCAAGGTCTGGAAGGTTGTGTATCCTGACCCATTTGACCGGCTTTTTCTCGTCAGTATAGGCCATTTCATCTGGATTCCAACCGGTAGCTTCGTATAATTTCTGGATTTCTTTATCATAGAATTCCTTGGAATATTGAGCCGTGGCTGTTTCCTCAGCCACCTCGTTCACTTGCTTATGGCAGTTCATACATACGTTCAATGAAGGAATTCCAGAATGTTTAGAAACGCGTGCGGAAGAGTGGCAATATTTGCATTCTATCTTGTTCTCACCGGCATGGATCCTGTGGGAATAATGAATAGGTTGCACCGGTTCATATCCCTGGTCAACACCAACTTGCATCAAGAAACCATAAGCGCCGTATGCTACGCCCAAAAGTACAACTACCACTGTTATGACCACAAGGAATTGATTTTCTGCAAATGCAACCCATATAGGCTTTCTCGGTTCTTTGTCTTCTTCCTGTTTTACAGGAACACCATTTGCTTCTGCAAATCTGTTCAATGTCCTATTAACCAGATAAAGTACTACTGACAGCATCAATAGCACGAATGCCAGAATACCCAGAATGACCTCAGTGGACATGCCGGACCCTTTTTGTCCTCCAGCCTGACCGCCTTGAGGTGCAGCTGCTACTTTTTGTTTTGGTTCTGGTTTCGGCTGTTCTGCATAGGCAACGATATTGTCTATATCCTGATTACTTAATTGGGGATAAGCCGGCATGGCCGTTTTATTGTATTCCTCATAGATAGCAATAGCTTGCTGATCACCGGATTCCCTGAGTTTTTTGTTGTTCTTGATCCATTTGTAGATCCATTCCATTTCGCGACGTTCGGTCAAACCGTGCAAAGCGGGTCCTATGGCCTTCTCATAGCGTTTATGACAAGAGGCACAAATGGACTTGAATAGCTCTTCTCCTTTGGCCAAATCTGCTCCGGGAATAACCTCTTCCTGACCTGAACCACTTTCTGAAGAGGTTTCCTCAGCAGTGTCCTGACCGGTGGCAGACAGAAAAAAAACGAACATAAAAGCAGTTAACGTCATCTTCAAACTGCTCATTATCACTGTTATATATTTCATATCTAATTTCAGTTAATGATAAACCTTAAGTTACCTTACGTAAAATAATTACAAAAGTAAAACATAAAGCATATTTAAGGGAATAGACATTTCTTAAAAGCCTAATTTAAAATACTTCTAAATAAAAAAACTCCCTAATTAATAGGATATATTTACTTTTGAAAATAATTATCCATTATATGAAATTAGTCTTTGTGTTACTTTTTTTGTTAAATTTTCAATGGGCCTCATCACAGGTAGGGATAGGAAATGATCCTTTACTTCGTGAACTAATGCAATTAAAAGAACAAATGACCCGGGATTACAAGCTTAAGGAGTTCTATGTCATACAGGTCCATTCTGGAGGTAAAGGTAAAGCTCAGGAGATCAAAAAAAATATAGATGAATTCCTTAAAGAGCAAATCGTGAAAGATTCCTTTAAAAAAGAAGTAGTGATCATTTATGAAACCCCTAATTATAAGGTTTGGATAGGCAGATTTGGTACGCGCCTGTTAGCGGATAGGTTCTTTTTGAAGATAAAAGATAAATATCCCAATGCGCTAATCCTAAAACCAGGATTAGGATAGGCTCCTGTAAGGCTTAAGATTTCCAACGACCATTGCGTATATGTCTAATAGATCGGCTTTATTGTTTTTTTACAGGAATTCCGCAAAAGAATCCAAGCACGATATTGTTCAGTCTCAAAAGGTATTCGATGCACTTAATGATCATTGGATAAGAAAATTGTCTATCGAGCATTTGGACCTTATTTGCTATGATGAGACCATACAAAAGGGAAAAGATTTTGGCACCCGATATTTTAATGCGCTAAAGGATACTTTCGATCTGGGATACCAGAAGGTCATTTCGATCGGGAATGATACACCACAACTTTCACTTGAACAAATCCTCAAAGCTGATAAGCTTACCCAAAAAGGCAAAATGTGCATTGGTCCATCTTATGATGGCGGCTTTTATCTCTGGGCTTTACATCGCGACGACCTTCAATATGTAGATTTTAAAGCTATCAACTGGCAAACATCACAGGTCTTCTATCAACTAAGAAATCAACTCAAGCAAAATGGCATTGAAAACTATCAACTCAAAAGGTTGATCGATATAGATGATATAAGATCATTACGCAAAGTTTATCATCAATTATCAGGTCAACATCCGCTAAAGGAAATTTTAAGTACAGGTTTTACCTTTTCTTCTGATCTAAACCTATTTATAAACACTGCTTATTTCGATCATCATTACTCATCTTATTTTTTTAATAAAGGACCACCTGAGCTTTTTATCGCTTCTGGATAATCCAAATTTTAAAAAATAACGTAACTACTAGAAAATAAGATGTATAGATTTTTATTACTATGCTTTGCCTGTGTAGGAATGGCATCAGCACAGGAAAGCATAAACGTCACCGTTTCATTACAACCGGAACAAGAACCGGTATCCAATTTAGAAATCCAATTGATCAACGAATCAAGAGGGATTGAATTAACGAAAACGACAAATCAGGATGGAAAAGTCAGGTTCACTTCATTACCGGTCATCAACGATTATCAGATAAAATTTGCCGGCAATGATGATTATCTTTCCTCGCAAAGCGGATTGATCGATTTGCGGTCTAATGAAAATGTGACCATCAACTTACCGATCTTTAAAAAAATAGGAAAACAAGAGTTGCAAGAAGTCGTTATTACCGATCAAAAAGTGCTCAAAATCAACCGCAGAAACGCAGAAGTTTCCTTTGAACTTCAGGCAGAAGAACTCAAAAAATTACCGGTAGAAGCCAGAGATATTAATACGGCTTTGTTCCGTTTGCCCAACGTCACGCAAGCCACCGGATTTTTCCCTGAAGCGCCGCCGGTGAGCATAAATGGCGCTAATTCGCTTTACACCAATTATACCATCGACGGAATGGACAACAACGAGCAGTTTCTGGGCGGCATGCGATTTAATATTCCGGTAGGTTTTGTCAAAGATATCACGGTTTTGACCAGCAATTACTCCGCAGAATACGGGTTAAGTAATAATGGTGTGATCGATATCACCACAAAATCTGGTACCAATGACATCAAAGGAGAAATTTATGCCATCAATCGTCCGGGACAACCGCTGGATGCTTCCAGTCCTTTTGCACAGCGCGATCTGTCGGGCAATCAGGTAAAAGATGGTTTTGAGCGCTACCAAACCGGTATGGCTATTGGCGGACCTATCAAAAAAGATCAAACCTTTTTCTTTTTCAACTTTGAGCATACAACTGATCTTAAAGACAACTTGCTCAATTCACCGGATTTAGGAGTAAATGAAACCGTTCAGGGAACCAACACCTTCAATTATTTCTCAGCCAAGATCGATCATAACTGGGCAGAAAATTTTAGATCATCTTTGCGTGCCAATGTCGGTTTAGTTAATATCGATAGACAAGGCGGCGGTTTATCCGGCGGCGTTCAGTTTCCATCGGCGGCTAATCAACAGCAACGAAATAGCTTGAACTTGGCTTTTAAAAACAACTACGAAATCGGCGATCTTACCTTTGAAAGCAATTTGCAATACAGCCGATTTAAATGGGATTATGCGGATCCTAATTCCGGAGCTTCACCACAAGCAACGCTAAGAAATCCGCAAGATCTAACCGTTGCTGTGATTGGTCATCCGGGATTTGTATTTGATGCTGAAGCCGATACTTACCAATTCCAGCAAAAAGTCAATTATGCCATTGATGACCATTCGCTAAAAGCCGGATTCAATTATCTAAGCAGTGATCATTCCTTATTCGGCGGTGGCAATCCTAATGGGAATTATGTGGTGGATCTTACCCAGGATCAGCTTGACAATTTAAGCAATGCTAATTTAGGAAGTGGTTTAACTATCAGTGACTTACCTGAAGATGTAGAAGTCATCAACTACAATGTGGAATTGCGACCTACGTCTTTTGGGACGACGCAAAATATTTACAGTTTTTATCTGGAAGATCTTTGGGCGGTCACTAATAAATTAGATTTAAAAATGGGCTTGCGCTATGATTATGACAATTTATCAAAAGGCGGCGGCGATGAAGGCGATTACAACAACCTGGCACCACGATTTAATTTCAATTACGAATTGACCGAAAATTCCGTTATCCGCGGCGGATACGGTATTGCTTATGATAAAATTCTCTATTCGGTTTACAGCGATGCATTGCAGCAAAGCACAGATTCTGATGCGTTCAAAAGCCAACTGGCAGCGCTACAAGATCAGGGAATATTAAACCCAAATGCTGATCTTGATCAGATCACTTTTAACGGTAATCTCACCGCTACCATTCCTGATGCTGATTTCCCTAATGGACCAATTGCCAATGAGCTTTCCGTTGATAAAAATCAGATATTTTCAAACGAAAGACGCATTTTGAATCCCAACGGATACGATAATCCGTACACACATCAAATTTCAATTGGTTATCAAACTAAAATAGATGATGATAAATTGTTCTTTGTCGATCTGTTTCATAATCGCGGAGAAAATTTATACCGCTTACGCAATTTAAATGCCGCAGAAGAATTTCCGATCGATGCTGATTTTTCGCCGGATGAAGTCAGAACACAAGCAGAAGCCGATGCCACAAGACCAATCCCGATAGTTAATGGCGCCGGTATCATCAATGGACAAGAAGTGCAAGGCGTGGCAAGAAACGTCATTATGACGGAAACAAAAGGTCAATCTCGCTATTACGCGGCCAGTTTCAACTTACAAAAACAGCGCGGCGATGATAAATATTCCTATCGCTTAAATTACACCTTATCTTCGCTGAGAAACAATACAGAAGACATCAACTTTAGAGCGATGGATGCGAATAATTATGAAAACGAATGGGGTCCAAGTATTAACGATCGGCGACATAATATCAATGGGATTTTTAATTGGTTTCCGGTCGAAAACAGTTTGATCACCTTTGCCGGATTGTTACAAAGCGGCCAACCTATCAACAGGATTCCCGATGCAGAAATTTATGGAACAACCGATCTCAACGGCGATGGCAGCGGCTTTGGCGAAGCTTATGTAGGTAACAGCGACCGCTCGCCCGGCGAATCGCGTAATAATGATCGCTTGCCGTGGTCGTTTAATTTTGATGTACATTTACAATATTCGTTTGATTTTATGGGCGATAATCAACTGGAATTATCTGCCGATATTTTTAATGTTTTTAATGTAGAAAATTTAAGCGGTTTCCCGAATAATGCCACGCAAAGTAACCAAATACAAGCCGGACCAGCATCCAGCGGTAGATTTGTGCAACGAAACGCCGGACCGCCAAGGCAATTTCAATTTGGCGCCCGATATCTGTTTTAAAAAAATGAAAAGATGATGAAATTTAGAACTCTAATACTGCTTTTTTGTTTCCAGCCGATACTGTTCAGCTGTGATCAAAATCAATCTACAAAAGAACGCCGTGGTGCTGAATCTGATAATAAAGCTGAATTAGATAAAACGCTAAAAGATTCAGCACAAAAGAAAAAAGTCTGGATAGACGCCGATGTAGCTGTCGGCATGAAAAATTATAAAGATGATGGTTATAGTGATGTGGACGATGGTTACGCGATACTTCAGCTTTTTAAAGCGAAGCGAATTGATATTAAAGGCATGAGCGCGGTATATGGTAACACCAGAATTGATGACGCTTACCGGATTGCTCAAAAAATGGCTGATGATTTCGCGCCTTATGATATTCCTGTGTTCAAAGGCGCCGGAACGCCCATCGATCCTGATACAGTAAAAACCAATGCTGCTGTGGAAGCTTTAGCTGAACAATTGAAAAAAGAACGCTTACACATTTTAGCCATAGGTCCGGCTACGAATGTTGCGACCCTGGTTTTGCTCTATCCGGAACTGAAGTCTCAAATAAAAGAAGTGGTTTTAGTAGCCGGAAGACGCAGCCCAACCGATCATTTTGAAATCGGTGAAACGGAGATAATACATGCGCCAGACCTTAATTTTGATCTGGATAATACTGCTTTTCGAGTACTGCTGGAAAATGACATCAAGGTTGTGCTTTGCCCGTTTGAGATCTCCAGTAAAGTTCAAATCACACAAGCTGATCTCAATAATTTAAGCAAAGCGGATGCAGGCTCGCAATGGCTGGCTAAAAAGTCGCAACCTTGGATTCGGCAATGGAAATCCTTAGGAGAAAAGGGATTTCATCCTTTTGATATCTTGGCCAGTCATTACCTAATGGCTCCGGAAGATATCAAACACGAAGAATTAAACGCGCATTTGGAAATTCACCCTGATGATATGAAAATAGATTCGCCTGAAGATCATTTCAAGAATTATCTGATCTGCGATAACAATTGTGGATCATCGGTTACATATTGCCATGATATTGTTGAGGGTTATCATAAAAAAATGATGGAAAGTCTTTTAAAATAAAGAGAATGTCAAAACACGTAGAAGAATTAAAAGCGGACAAAGTCAGCCTGGAAAGTTACTTAAAGAAGCAAGATTGGTTACAACCTGATGAAAAGCTAACTGGATTTGAAGTTCCCGGTGAAGGCAATATGAACTTCACGCTGCGCATCAAAACCCATAAGAGAAGCTTTATCATCAAACAAAGCCGGGATTATGTAGAAAAATATCCTCAGGTGGCGGCGCCGGCAGAGCGTGCGCTTCGGGAAGCAGCATTTTATCAGCTCATATCAGGTGAAGATAAGTTAAAGAAAAAAACGCCACAGCTTTTTGGAGTAGATCATCAAAATCACGTTCTTTTTTTAGAAGATCTCGGAAATGGTGTGGACTACACGTTTTTATATCAACAGGACCAACATTTAAATGATAATGAACTAGAGGAAATCACCGCTTTTGCCGCTCGTCTTCATCAAAGCATTAATGTCAATACTACCCAAGAAAAGTTACCGAACAGAAAGATGCGTAAGCTCAATCACGAGCATATTTTTATATTTCCCTATTTAGAAGATAACGGGCTCAACCTTGATGATGTTTTGCCGGGATTGCAAGAAGTAGGAGAATCTTATAAGAAGGATAGTTTACTGAAAAAAGAAGTTGAAAAATTAGGTCAACGCTATTTAAAAGACGGCAATATGTTGCTTCACGGCGATTATTTCCCGGGAAGTTGGTTAAAAACAGAAGATGGTATCATAATTATCGATCCGGAGTTTTGTTTTTTTGGAGAAGTTGAATTTGAGATCGGCGTGATGCTTGCACATCTAAAAATGGCGAACCAACCGGAGGGAATGCTAGAAAAAGCACTAAACATATACAAGCAAATATCTTCTATTGATGAAGCACTTTGCCAAAAATTCATGGCCATAGAGATCTTAAGAAGAATCCTGGGATTAGCGCAATTGCCTTTAAGCAGTAACTTAGAAGAACGTAAAGCATTATTAGAAGAAAGCCGAAAAATCCTGGTCTAAGATTTGATATAAACTTATTCTGACATTTAAGTTGAAAAAGCAAAAGAAAAATGAAACCATTAATACTGATATTTTTACTTGTAAACACCATGCTTATGCAAGCACAAAATGAAATAGAACAGGCTTTAGACGAATATGCTGATGGTAGTATTGAATACATCTCAACTGATGAGTTGGCCAAACTGATCTCAACTGATCAAAATATACAACTATTAGATACGCGGAGCAAAGAAGAGTTTGAGGTAAGTTTTATCGAAAATGCGCTGTTTGTTGGTTATGAAGATTTTAAGCTTGAGCGATATGAAGGTCAGTTGGATAAAGACCAACCCATCATCGTGTATTGTTCTATTGGCGTTCGCTCTGAAAAAGTTGGCAAACAACTCAAAGCCGCCGGATTTAAGAACATCAAGAACTTACGTGGTGGTATTTTTAAATGGTATAATGAAGGGCGTAAAATCGTCAATGAAAATGAACAGGAAACAAATCGCATTCACGGGTATGATGAGAAATGGAGTCAATTTTTGAAAAGAGGTGAAGTGGTGTACTAAGTAAATGAAAGAGGCAATTCATGTGATATCCTAATGTTTAGTTTTCCTTCAGATCTTTTTTAATAATATTTTCTTGCTGTAAGCATTGCAATAATTTTCGGGTTGAAATCTTTCTAAATTCAGGTATTTTCATATCATAATACATCAAAGGGTAAGTTTGATAATATTTATCCTGAAGATCATTTTTAGAATTATACATGTCTAATATGTACATAAGATTGCTGTTTTTAATAACTAAAGTATCATTTTTAAATTTAGCTGTACTTAAACTATTGCTCTGAAAGAACAATTTTGAATTATAAGTAATCTTTCTTTGACCACACATTAAAGTATGATCATCATCATGGGTTGAGAAAATTAGTAAAACGATCGGAATCGAATTTATTAAAATATGGAAACCTATACTTGCAAATATGTTTATATTAATTTTCAACCAAGATAAAATCAAACCCATACCAAAAAAATATAGAAATAGGGTATAAAGTAAATATTGACTTTTAGCTATCAGGTCATCATCAAAATGAATCATAGAAAATATGAGACTTGATAACACTATCTGAACTTCTAGAAACCTGAATTTTTTGAATTTATGGCTTAATATCAGGCTGACTATGATTGCTACAAGTAAAAGTATGGCTAAAAGGATATCAAAACTTATCAGTAAATAACAGCACAAAAGCGCTATAGAAACCATTATCATCCACCTTTTTTTGGCGTCGATAAACAACCTAAACGAAATTTCTTCTAGCGCAGGACCAATCAAACTTACAAAGAATAACTGAACGTATAAATAATTGTTAAAGTTGTAATCGAATAATCTTCTTTGAAATAGCTTGTCTAAATTTTCTACTATTGAAAAAGTTATAAAATACTGGGCAATAAAAAATATGCCCAGTATTAAAATCAAATTACATCTAAATTTGCTCCTAAACATATTCCCTACTTTAATTAGGGTTTGGCTCGCATCTTACCTCACAATCTCCATTGTCTTTTCTTGTCAATTGAGGTAAACCACCGTTATTTTCGCATGCATCAATGGCATCTGAGCAAGTTTCTTCTTTTACCCAGTCTGATGACGCATCAACTATTTCTTTTACGATTCCAGCAACAATTCCTTGACATAGCCAACCACATTTTGCATTTGTTTTACCTTGAATTTCAGAAAATGGCACGTTTGACGATAATTTAATATTTTTTTCAAACAAAGTTCCATTCAGATATAAATCAAAAGTTAGTTCTTTATCGTTAATTTGATTAATTTTTTGGAGTTTGAACGAATTATTAGAATACAGACTTTTAAAGCTGACGGTATTATTGTTTTTGGTTAAATCAGTTGTAATAGAGTCAATATTCTCATAAACTGTAATTTGAGAAAGATTCCCATTCTTGTAGATGTAATTTTCACCTTTCTTATTTATGATTTTTTGATTATTAAATTTAGCTGTTAGCTCAAGGTTATTATTGTTTTTTGTAGTTATTGCTTCACCTTTCAATTCTTCGTTTTCACAAGCTGTCATAAAAATCATTGTCAGATGAAAAAACAAGCTAAGGAAAATAAGAAGGAAGTTTTAAAAATAATACAAACCAAGATGGTATATGCTCAAATGTTGTAATGAGCTGTTGAGCATAAATATATATTTTATACACTCAAAAAAATTAAACCTAAAAAATAATCACAAATTTTGAAAGTTAAAATTTGTTAATGTATCTTAATCTTAAAAAAGTGAAATTTTACAATTTTAGGAGATGTCAGAAATTTTCAAGCCTATAATGAGAAATGGAGTCAGTTTTTAAAACGAGGTGAAGTTGAATATTAATCTAATTTAATTGTCCTATCAAAATATTCTCTCATTCTGATCATCCTTCTAGCTTTATCAGGTGATTTTTAGACTTCTTTTTCGTTCTGGTTTTTAGACTTGTAGTTTAAAAATTCTATAAAATCACATAGAAGGCAAACCATATAATTTAGTAAATAATTGTATATCAGTCATTATTACAATTTGTTCAAATTTATATAACTATAAAGAAAAATAAGATTGAACCCATTTTTTTGACCAACCTAAATTTGTAAGCTAAATCTATTTTTCATAGTTGAGTACAGGTATAGATGCTTCTTCAACTGATCAGTTAGTTAGAAAGAGGACAAACTATAATTTAAGTTTAAAATATGTGTATAGATTAATAATTATATGTAGCACAACAAAATTAAATCTTGCTGTGCTATATGATAAATATCCAAACTCTTTTTACCTACCGTTTCAACGTAAAATTATCCTTCATTGTTCTTGTAGTTGTTGTAGAATCAGTTTGCACTTCATATTCTACGTTAAACCAATAATCACTGGAAGGCATTTGATTGCCATTATAAGTACCGTCCCAACCAGGTCCATCCGGATTCAGTTGTTTCAGTAATTTTCCATAGCGGTCAAATATATAAATTTTTACGTTTTCCCGGTTGCTTAATCCGTTAATATTCCATGTATCATTATAGCCGTCTTCATTTGGCGTGAAAAAGTCAGGATATCCCAATGTCTCTACCGGTACGACAAAACTACCACAGCCATTCTTATCTCTGCCGGTTACTTCATGACTGCCGTCTGATACATTCTGGAAAATTAGACTGCTTTGACCTGCCGGTAATTCCTGCCAAGGTCCGTTGTCTAATCTAAACTCATAATCGCCGATGCCGGTAATATTACTAACCAATATTTCATGGCTTTCTGCAAATGACTCTGTTGTTACTTCGGCCGTAAACTGCGGCGGCTCACTCTCGATTATCTCGGCGGTTGTTGTTGTACTACAATCAGCCGGCGATGCATTATCGGTGACCGTCAAACTGTAAGTTCCCGGCTGAGTGGCGGTGATACTGCTGCCGGTTTCACTGAGTGGATTGCCGTTTAAACTCCACTGAAAAGTCAGATTTGGACTCTCGGCTAATCCACTGTCTAAGACCGGCGGTGAGAAGTCATTATCGATAATATTACCATTGTTATCTATACATAATACACTACCATCATAAGGCGCAATGGTCGCTGCCGGAATAGGATTGACTTCTATGTCAAAACTTACCGTCTCTGCTGATTCGCAAAGCGTTTCGGTGTTGATGACTTCCGCGATGATCGTTTGCGGCGATTGACCGGTGGTGTAATTTTCCGGGTCTTCTATCGGTGTTCCATTATTAAAAGCCATCATGCCTTCGTAGT
>CAJXLO010000001.1 GCA_913056525.1 uncultured Psychroflexus sp. | reverse complement strand
TTGAGATCTTAATTTTATAATACCTTGCTATAGTACAAGATCGATAGAACGCTGATAAATTACTTTTTTGATATTTATATAATTGATAATGAGATGTTTAAATTTTATCTAAAATCTTATATCTAAAATCTCATATCTTAGTCGGACACGACTAATAAAAAATCTTGTTTGTTTAATAAGCGGTCTTGCATTGTTAGTTGTTTTTTCCTTTTGCATACCGGGATAATAAAGAATATGTTCTAAGAATTCAAATGTCTATGATCAAATAGTCTTCCCGTAGATAAAATGAGGTCTAATTGAGTAATTTTCCATAACCATCTAATTAAAAAATCATTATATCTATTTATCTACTTTATCCGTAATCAAAAAGCGATGTTCATCTAGAGAAACTTCACTTTTTGATGCATCAACCAGGTGAAGCATCATCGAATTAACGATCCGGGGTTTTTGTGGGTCTTGTTCCAGCATAAGGGCTTTGTGGAGCACACCATAGGTTAGATCAGAGTCGCTGTTGTTGATGATCAGTATATTAAAGTGATCATGCTTGAAACCCTTAACTTCAGTAAGATGTTGTTTTAGTAACTTTCCCAGGTCGGTCAGTAAGGGATTGTACTCATCAAAAAATTCCGTAGGCGATAATTGATTCGCTCTTGCGAATGCTACATGGTCGGCGATGAACAAGCGAGATGGTATGGCGGATGGTTCATAACCTAATATCAACACTGATTCGTCAGCCGCATTATCTCGGTGGAACTTTGTGTTCTCTTGTTGGTCAAATCGGCTTAGCCATTGATAGTTTAGCGTTTTGCCCCATTTTCTTTCTGTTTGTTTTGCCATTGCCTTCTTCAAATAGACCATGGTCTGACGCAATTGATAGCTGCTGAAGCAATCTTTTATCATCAGGTGAAGGAATCCGGGCTTGGAAGTGCTGTTCCTTAAAACCTCGGTAAACGCTCTATATGAAAGTTCATCGACTTCCAGGATTTGGTTTCTTAAATTATTCATTCACATAAAGATAATAAAAAAAACAGAAAGCTATCATTGAACCATGGCATGAATTCAGCTAGGGCTTGCATGAAAAAGAGGAACATCTTTTATCTTTCTGCTCAAAAGTGATTAAATTTTGAGTAGAACGATTGCTATTATTAATTTTCAGTTATGCGATGAGCATCATTTGGTAACTTGCACAATTGAACCTTAAGCTAAGGTGCTAACTTATTTTCTTGCATTTTTTTGAGATAAGAACAAGCGAAGAACTCAAGGATTCAATGCAGAAGTACATAAAATCCTGTTAAATCAAAAAATTCTATCCCACGACCTTGCCCAGAAGAACCCAATTCTATATTTTAGCCGATTCATTATGAAAACGAACGTATTTTTTTGGAACGGTTTCTATTATGCTTATCCGATAGGCAAATGGGACTGTTGTTGATAGATATAAAACACTATAGAATAATAAGGTCCCGAAAATATTTCGGGACTTTTTTTTGTTAGATATGCAAAACAAGATAGCTATTCAGGGAATTGAGGGATCTAATCATTATCAGGTTGCTCAGCACTTCATCGCCGAGGATAACATGTTTGTCTGCTGTGATAGTTTTGATCAATTGGTCACAGCGATCGTAAAGGATGAGGTGGATTTTGGTATCATGGCGATCGAAAATTCCATTGCTGGGAGCCTTCTTCCCAACTACGATTTGATCAGTCATCATAAGCTGGTCATTACCGCAGAATACAATTGGGATATCAAGCATGATCTCGTCGCCTTGAAAGGTCAGGAGTTGGCAGACATCAAGAGTGTACGTTCTCATCAAATGGCCTTGTTACAATGCGGTCATTTTTTTGAGCAACATCCTGAAATTAAGCTTATTGAAGATACGGATACCGCATTGCCGGCAAAGCTTATCGCAACAGAAAGAAAGAGACAGGTCGCCGCACTCGTTCCTGATGGCACTGCTCAACTTTTTGACCTGGCCGTTATCAAAAGCCATGTTCAAGACCATCAGCTTAACGCCACAAGGTTCGTTAAGCTTTGTAAAACAGGATTGATGCTTGAAAATGCTGATAAGGCCTCCATTCGTTTTGAGCTACCGCATGAACCAGGAAGTTTAAACAAAGCATTAATGCTACTGGAAAAGCATCATATCAATATGACCAAGATACAATCTGTTCCGTTGAGATGGTCTAAATGGAAATATGCTTTCTTTATAGATATGCTGTTCGATAAGCACACGGACATCATTAGCATCATGGAAAGTTTAAAAGAAAAATGCCATAAATTTCAAATTCTAGGAATATATAAACAAGCTGCCGTATGATACAGACCGCTGAAAGACTAGCGCAGACCAGAGAATATTACTTTTCCAGGAAGCTAAAGGAGGTAGATCACCTCAAAGCGATCGGAAAGCCCATCATTAATCTTGGCGTAGGTTCGCCGGATATTCAGCCACCAGCAGATGTCATCAAAAGCATGATCGCCGCAACGGCAGATGACAAGGCGCATCAATATCAGCCATACGCAGGCATTCGTGAATTTCGTGAAGGCATTCGGTCGTTCTATGCATCTCATTATGAAGTTGCGTTAGACGTGGACAAAGAGATACTGCCGCTGATGGGAAGCAAAGAAGGTATCATGCACATTTCCATGGCATTCGTGAACCCTGGCGATGAAGTATTGGTTCCAGATCCTGGTTATCCAACATATGCGGCGGTTACAAGGCTTGTACAGGCAAAACCGGTCAATTATGACCTCAAGGCTAAGCATGATTGGCAACCGGACCTTGATCAACTGGCTGCACTGGTAACGCCAAGAACAAAGCTGATGTGGATCAATTATCCGCACATGCCTACCGGAGCCAATGCAAAAGAAGAAATGATACGCTCGCTTATCGAGTTTGCAAAGCAACATAACATACTAATTGTCAATGATAATCCTTATAGCTTGATACTGTCAGATAAACCATTTAGCTTGTTAAGGTTTGTTGATCATAATGTTCAGTTACTGGAGTTGAATTCGCTCAGTAAATCTTTCAATATGGCAGGTTGGCGTATAGGAATGTTATGCGGTGATGAAGATTTGATAAAGAGTGTTGTTCAGGTAAAATCAAATATGGACAGCGGTATGTTCTATCCTATACAGAAAGGTGCCACCGCAGCTTTGGCCGCATCTTCATCCTGGATCAGTGAATTGGATGAAAAATATGCTCATCGCAGAAGATTGATATGGGAACTCTGTGATCAACTTGGACTTTCTTACGATAAAAATACATCGGGTTTGTTCGTCTGGGCCAGAATAAAAGCTGACATAAAGGCAGAAGAACTTTCGGATCGATTGCTACATGAGCACGACATGTTCGTAACACCAGGAACGGTCTTTGGCGATCAGGGAAAAGCTTATATGAGATTCTCCCTTTGCGTCGGGTCGAACCAGATAAGGGAATGTTTAGGAAGGACCAAAGCATTTGAAGTATGAGAATAGTAGGAATTGGACTGGGACTGATCGGCGGTTCTTTATTACTGAGTATGAGGAAGCTAATTCCCGAAGCCGACTTTCTGGGGATGGATATTGAACCCGCTCATTTGAAAACAGCCAAAAGCCTAGGTATCATTGATGACATTGCGAAGGATGCGCTAGTTTCCTCTGCCGATATTATCGTAGTGAGCATACCCGTTGATAATTCAGCAGAGACGATACGTGAACTCTTGGATAAAGTAAGCGATAATACTTTGGTATTGGATACGGGATCTACAAAGTCCAATATTTGTAGCCAGCTAGTCGATCATCCCAAGCGGGATCAATTCTTGGCCACGCATCCTATCGCTGGTACGGAATTTTCAGGACCGCAAGCCGCATTTGAAGGACTTTTTAACAACAAAACAATGATAATCAGTGAGGTAGAAAAAACGCGTTTCAGTTTACAACAACGCGCGATCGGCCTTTTCGATCAAATGCAGATGAACATCCGTTATATGGACCCGAAGGAGCATGATCAGCATATCGCCTATGTATCACATCTATCGCACATCAGTTCCTTCATGCTCGGCAAGACCGTTATCGATAAGGAAAAGGACGAACGCGACATATCCGATCTTGCGGGAAGTGGCTTTGCATCTACGGTAAGATTAGCCAAGAGTAGTCCGCAGACCTGGACGTCCATATTCAAGGATAATAAAGTAGAAGTGAAGCAGGCATTAGCGAATTACATTGATAACTTGCAAGCTTTTCAAAAAGCCCTGGAAGCAGAAGAATTTGAAGAATTATACAAGGAAATGGACAATACGAACAGATTAAAAGCAATTTTAAAGGGAATCAATTCATAATCATCAAGTAATGGAAAATAAAGAACAATTTAGGAACTGGCTGAACGCTTTTCAATTAGAACATCCGCTGGTCATCGCAGGACCCTGTAGCGCGGAAACTGAGGATCAGGTCCTATCGATAGCGCATCAATTAAAGGAAACGGACACATCCGTGATGCGCGCTGGCATCTGGAAACCACGAACTAAACCCGGGAATTTTGAAGGAGTAGGCAAGATAGGACTGGAGTGGCTCAAAAGAGCCAAACGGGAAACTGGCCTGATGATCGCCACGGAAGTAGCAAACAAAGCCCATGTGGAATTGGCATTAGAAGCAGATATTGATATGCTGTGGATAGGAGCCAGGAGTACGGTAAGTCCCTTCATTGTTCAGGACATTGCTGATGCGCTAAAAGGAACGGATAAGACCGTTCTGGTCAAGAACCCGGTTAATCCTGATCTGGCCTTATGGTTGGGTGCAGTTGAACGCTTGCATAAAGCGGATATCAAAAACCTTGGAGTGATCCATAGAGGTTTTTCTACCTATGAAAAGACGCGCTACCGCAATAATCCGGAATGGCAATTAGCCGTAGACCTTCAGAACGAATTCCCGGACCTACCGCTTATTGTGGATCCATCGCATATCGGAGGTAGTCGAGATATGATTTTTGATATTTGTCAGACCGCCTTAGACCTGAACTATGACGGAATGATGGTAGAGACACATCGGGATCCGGATAATGCCTGGAGCGACCCTAAACAACAGATCACGCCAAAATCACTGGAGCAAATGACCGTGGACCTCAGGATTAGAAAAGAACATGGCGAAGCGGCCGAGTTCAAGAACAAACTGAACACGATGAGGACCAAGATCGATGTTATTGACCATCAGATCATCAATCAGTTAGGAAAGCGAATGAAGATCGCTGATGATATTGGTGCTTTAAAGAAAAAGAACAATGTGGCGATATTACAGAACAAAAGATGGAATGAGATATTGGCCAAGATGGTCCACGCCGGGAAGAACAATGACTTGAGCGAAGATTTTGTCAACAAGTTCCTCAAGGCGATCCATCAGGAATCCATAGAACACCAGCATAAGATTTTAAGCAAGGACAGTAATCCAGATATGAAGCAGTAATAGTCAAAAATGAATAAAAATCATTATTTTTATTCAATGCGTGTACTGTTGATAATGATGCTCTTCTTGATTCCCCTGTCAGTCTCAGGTCAGGAAGGTCAATATCGGATCCAGAATGATAAACGAGCTACGAAAGTAGACTTTGAGCTTTTTAATAACCTGATCATCCTACCGGTGGAAGTAAACGGCGTTGAGCTGAAGTTCCTTCTGGATTCTGGGGTTGATAAGACCATATTGTTCAGTTTTGAAGAAGTGGATTCCCTAATGCTGAAGAATTCAGCCTACATCAAGGTCAAAGGTTTGGAAGGTAAAGAAAGTTACAGCGCTTATCGGTCCAGAGGCAATCAGGTAAGGATTAAGGACGTGATCAATCCGAAGGCTGATATCTACGTGGTTTTTGACCAGGAGAACTATCTTACCAGCAGCATAGGAACGGTCATCAATGGGGTGATAGGATACGACCTGCTAAAAGACCTGATATTGAGAATCAATTACCAACAGAAGAACCTGAAGTTCTATACGCCGTCCAGGTTCAAAAGACCATTATGGTTCTTTAATGAACATGCTATAAGCCTTATCAATAACAAACCTCACATTCAGGCCTCTTATATGGATGAGGAACTTGGAATGGAACAGGGGAATTTCCTCATAGATACGGGTTCCAGTGATGCGGTTTGGCTCTATAAAAAAGAGGATATGAAGCTTCCTTCTAACAGGTTCAGGGATAATCTGGGATTTGGTTTTCGCGGGATCATTACTGGTTATAGAAGTAAGGTTGACCGATTTGAACTTGCGGACTATATATTTGAGAAGGCTAACGTCTCCTTTCCCGATCTTGATGAACTGATGAGCTACAGGGTTGGTTCCATAGGGAATAATATACTAAGGCGTTTCCGTATTTTCCTAAACTATCCGGACAACAGGGTCTACTTGAAGAGCAATTCTTCCCTAAACGATGATTTCAAGTATGACAAAAGCGGGCTGCTACTCAGATATGACGGCCTGAGCATAATAGAAAAAAAGATTCCCGTGAAGGTTAGTGTAAGAACATCTGGTAATAAGGATTATAGTTCAGCTGATAAGCAAGAGAACTTAAAGACCATCTACGAGATTAAAAAGAAGGTCAAAGTAGCTGAAGTAAGAAAAGGTTCACCGGCTCAACAAGCAGGCATTATACCTAAAGACATCATCGTAAGATTACAGGGTAAAACCATCAATAGCTATGATCTAAAGGAGATCAGAAAAATGTTGAGCAGTGAAGAAGGAAGGTCTATCAATATGAAGATCAATCGCGAAGGTAAGCTGCTGGATGTTGAGTTCAAGCTTAAAGATAGATTACGTTAATCCTTCTTAACGACACCTTTGATCTTAATGCTCTCAAAAGAATTTTGAGCATTAGAATAGACGGTAAGAGTTCGCCTAATGGGACCTATCTTATTAGTGTTATACGATATCTTGATATTTCCTGTTTTACCAGGTTGAATAGTGCTTTGCGGATAACTTTCTACATTGATATGTCCTGTACTGCTTATTTTTTTGATCTTTACGGGCTTTCCGCCAGTGTTCTTAAAGCTCAGTGATCGTTCTGCTTTTGCACCCTCTTTAAGCTCGCCAAAGTCAATAACCCTACTGCTGAAATCAAGCTTACCCTTTTCCTGCGTATGGCCAACAAAGCAACTTAGGAAAAGTAATAAATATATTTTTTTCATAATAAATGGTAAATTAATCAAATATAAAAGGTTATCATCGATTATGAAAATATCTTGTGTGAATAAATTGAAATCATTTTTGCTTAGCTGGGAATATGTCTATTTTTGCGAAAATATTAGGTATGAAATCATCTGAGGCGTATCAACCTGAGCAAATAGAAAATAAATGGTATGACTACTGGATAGAAAACAATTATTTCCATTCTGAAGTTGATGAGCGAGAGCCTTATACGATCGTTATTCCACCACCTAATGTGACCGGCGAGCTTCATATGGGCCATATGCTCAATAATACCCTACAGGATGTGCTCATAAGACGGGCAAGACTTCGTGGATATAATGCTTGCTGGGTTCCTGGTACTGATCACGCTTCTATCGCTACAGAGGCCAAGGTTGTAGAAAAGTTGAAGAACGAAGGTATAGATAAGAATAATATTTCCCGTGAAGAATTCATGCGACACGCGTGGGAATGGAAAGAGAACTATGGGAATAAGATATTGGGTCAATTAAAAAAACTTGGAGCTTCCTGTGACTGGGACCGCATTAAGTTCACTATGGACAAAGACCTCAGTGAGTCCGTTCTAAGAGTTTTCATTGATCTGCATGAAAAAGGTCTCATCTACAAAGGAACAAGGATGGTGAACTGGGACCCACAAGCCAAGACCACATTGTCCGATGAAGAGATAGATCACGAGGAACGCTCCGGTCTTTTATATTACATCAATTATCCGATACTAGGTGAAGATGCGAACATGCAGATCGCTACGACAAGACCTGAGACCATATTCGGAGATACGGCACTATGTGTAAATCCAGAGGATGAAAGGATGATGGAATATATTGGTAAGAAGGCCATAGTTCCCATTGTAGATAGAGAGGTTCCGATCATTGCTGATGAGCATGTGGACCCGGAATTTGGTACAGGATGTCTGAAAATAACACCTGCTCATGCTGAAAACGACCATGTAATCGGACAAAAGCACGATATAGAATTCCTGGACATCATGAACGATGACGGCACGCTTAATCATATTGCAGGAGAGTATGAAGGTAAGGATCGTTTCCTTGTAAGAAAAGAGTTCAGCAAAGCGCTGAAAGAAGCAGGCTACCTGTATAAGACAGAGGATTATGTGAACAAGATAGGACTGTCAGAAAGAACCAAAGTACCGGTGGAACCTAAATTATCAAAACAATGGTTTGTAAGCATGAAACCATTGGTCGAACCTGCGATACGATCGGTCCTTGAAGATGATGCCATCAGGATCTTTCCCGAAAAGTTCAAGAACACTTATCGGCATTGGCTGGAAAATATAAAAGATTGGAACATTTCCCGTCAACTTTGGTGGGGACATCGCCTTCCAGTGTATTATTATGATGGAGATCATTATGTAGTCGCTTTAAGCGTGGAAGAAGCCCTTGAAAAAGCCAGAAAAAAAACCGGAGATGATAATTTACAATTAAACGACCTTCAGCAAGATGAAGATGTTCTGGATACGTGGTTTTCCTCATGGCTATGGCCGATAAGCGTATTTGATGGTATAAGAAGCCCTGATAATAAAGAGATCCAGTATTATTATCCTACCCGGGATTTAGTCACCGGTCCAGACATCCTTTTCTTCTGGGTGGCCAGAATGATCATAGCTGGATATGAATACAGGGATGAAAGGCCTTTTGAGAATGTTTATCTTACCGGATTAGTTAGGGATGCTCAACGAAGGAAGATGTCAAAATCGCTGGGAAATTCACCTAATGCGCTACAGCTAATAAATGATTATGGAGCTGACGGTGTTCGTGTAGGTTTGCTATTAAGCAGTGCAGCTGGGAACGATCTGCTTTTTGAACGGTCACTTTGTCAGCAGGGAAAGAACTTTGCCAATAAGATTTGGAACGCCACTAAACTGATAAAAGGCTGGGAAATAGTCAGCGAAAAAGAACAACCCGAATTTGCCCGAATAGCTCTTGAGTGGTTTGAACACCAGTTTAATGCTGTACTGGCTACTATTGAAGATCATTATACGAAATACAGGATATCGGATGTCCTTATGAGCATTTACAAGCTTTTGTGGGATGACCTTTGTTCATGGTTGCTCGAGTCGCTAAAGCCAGTAGACCAGAAAATAGATAAGCTTTCTTATGACAAGGTGATCGGTCATTTAGAGAACTGTCTCATCATCCTTCACCCATTCATGCCATTTGTCACTGAAGAAATATGGCATCAACTGAAGAAAAGAAATGCAGATGAGGCTCTGGTCATAAGTAAATATCCAGAACGTAAAGATCATGATGAAAAAAAATTGTCAAGGTTCGATCATGCGCGTGAGATCATCAAAGGAATCAGGAACATCAGGAAGGAAAAGAACATAGGGTTCAAGAGACAGTTGAAATTATTCTATATCGATGGAGAGGACCATCCCGTAAAATTAGATGACCTCATCCAGAAGTTAGCATTTATAGAGAAACCACAATCCGTTAGTTCTAAACCGGAGCAAGTGGTAAGTTTTAGAGTAGGCTCCATTGAATACGCCATAGAAGCGGAAGGTTTGATAGATGTGGAAGCTGAAAAAGAAAAGATAAAAGAAGAGCTAAAATACTATCAGGGATTCTTACAGGGAGTAGAGAAGAAGCTGGCCAATGAAAAGTTCGTAAACAATGCGCCTGAAAAGGTAGTGAACATAGAGAAAAAGAAAAAGCAAGACACGTTGGACAAGATCAGTACGCTACAGGATAGCTTAGCGGAATTGAACTCTTAATTGATATCATCTATCTCCTGTTTCGCAAGTTTGATATAATTTATCTTCGCCTGTCTGGGATCTATTTTCTGAACCTGGAACATGGCATTTGCTTTAAATGCATTGATGAGCTCTTCACCATTCTCAGGTAAATGCTGTACGCGCATTTGGTTTTCATTAGTGGCCAGTTTATAATAGGAATAAAATCGTAAAAGTGTATCCTGTGGGAATCGCTTTGAAGTGTTCCTTACAGCTTCGTAATATTCCTGGAATAGTTCATCAAGTTCAATATCAGAGAGTTTATCCAGCATGATCATTGTTTTGAACGGCTAAGACCGTTTTCGCCCCTTTTACCGTATCATTTAGACTAACATTTTTCCTGGCTGATAAAGGTAATAAAACATCCACACGAGAACCAAATTTTATAAAGCCACTATCGGCTCCTTGTTGGACCTTAGCATCCATTTGAGCATAGTTTACGATCCTTCTGGCCATGGCGCCGGCAATCTGTTTGTACATCACATCGCCGAACTTCTTAGTGCGGACAACTATGCTTGTTTGTTCATTATCAGAACTTGATTTAGGATGCCAGGCCACTAAGAACTTTCCCTTGTGATATTCATTATAAACGATCTTGCCACTTATAGGATATCTGGTTACATGAACGTTCAAAGGAGACATGAAAATGGATATCTTCAGTTTTTCTTCATCGAAATATTCCTTTACATGAACTTCTTCGATCGCCACTACTTTACCATCTACTGGTGCCAGAATGTGCGATTCTGAAGCATTGACCTTCCGTTTAGGGTTCCTGAAAAATTGTGCGATGAGCAGGAAGAATACCATAGTTATACTAAAGATAATGTATTGATGATCAGATCTAACATCGATTCTATCAACCATCAAATTGATCGCAATGATAATGATAAGTGCCCAGGCTAATATTTTACTTCCTTCCTTATGAAACATGATTGATCACTAATAAATATGCAAAAACAAAACTACTAGAAAATAATGTGCTGTCCATCCTATCAAATATACCACCATGGCCTGGAATAATATTACCACTGTCCTTAACTTGCGCCAATCTTTTGAAACGTGATTGAACCAGATCACCAATGGAACCTGATATGGAGATTATCAGTGCCATGAGCATCCATTCATATTCGTTAAGGTTATCTGACCAATGCGCAATGAAATAGGAGATAAGTAGTGCAAACACAAAACCTCCCACAAAACCCTCTATGGTCTTCTTTGGGGAGATTCGCTCAAATAATTTGTTCTTCCCAAGATGTTTACCTACAAGATAAGCAAATGAATCATTCACCCACAGGATCAAAAAAAATCCTATTAATAACCATGGTTCATAATCATTGAAACTTATTGGTATCAGCTGTATGAACAAGAACGATGGAATGATGTAGAACAAGGTGACCAAGTGTTTCTTTTTCCTGAAAAAAGTTGAATTCTTAGAAAAGAGAAGATCGGCCATCAAAATAAAATTCATCAATATGGTAAACAGCACTATAAAGAAAAGTAAAGTGAAATTTATAGGTACAAATGTTATTATGGAAAGCAGTACAATATAAATAAAGTAAGAAATGATATTATTAAAATGCAGGAGCCGGTTTACTTCATAAAGACAAATACAACCCAGGACAAGGAAAAGCCCATAAAGGAAATATACATTGGTCAAAGCAGCTGACACGAAGCATCCTATATAGATAAGACCCGTTAATGCACGTTTAAGCGTTTCATTCCTAACGTTCATTTTACAGGTCTTCAAGTAAAAGCAAATAAACGTTCTTTGTAGTACTGCCGTAGCTCATGAAGTCATCATCATCCTTTTCCTTAAAGGTTTTGAGCGAGCGGATATTAGTAGGAATGTCATTCTTATGCTTTATATTTATCTGTTGAAGACCTACAGAAACGGTCTCTATTAATTGACTTGTCTTAGCATAGACAATAATGTTGTAGGGAAGTTCTTCTGGTTTTTTCTCACCTATCTGATGTGAGGATACCAGTATAGCACCCGTGTTGGCAATAAGATATTCACAATCTATTAATAAAATGCTTCCGTCAACTGATCCAGAAACATCTAGCGCTTTATATTTATTGAATTTGTCGAGTAGTTCCTCGCTTTTGGAGCTTATTTTAGAACTATACCAATCATTCTCATCAAGAATGGAAATGTAGGTATCTTTTAATTCCTTTTCATTCTCACAATAGATGAACTTACCTCCGTTCTCTTTAAAATTGATCGTGAATTGCTCATCAAGCGGCAACTTCTCCTCAGGCTTGAATTTAGATTCAGATTCAGCCTGAGCATCTTTGCTCGAAACTCCCAAGGAAGCAAGTAACCTGTCAAGTATATTCATCTAATTCTTTAATTCATCCCAAAAATATAAATATTTCACGATTTTGTCGTGTTTAAGTGAAAAATCAGTTAATTAGATATATGATCAATTTTAGAACTACATCAATTCCATAATCGGCATGAGAGTCTATTAATTCGTGCTATTTTTCTCGTTTTCCTGCTCCTCGGTACTATTGCTTTCTCCATCATCTTTAACGTCTTCTTCATCATCATTATCTATGGAATCAACTAGCTTACCATTGGTCTTGGCCATTGTTCCTTTTTTACCGGTAACTACTTTAGATTTCTTCCAAGGTCTTTTTCCGAATATCTGTTCCATATCGTCCTTAAAGATGACCTCTCTTTCTAATAACATATTAGCGAGTTCTTCTAACTTATCCTTGTTCTCTTCAAGAATCCTTAGGGCTCGTTGATATTGCTCTTCAATGATATTGGATATTTCCTCGTCTATCAATTCAGAGGTTTTTTCACTGTACGGTTTGGTGAAACCATAATCTTGCTGCCCGGATGAGTCGTAAAAGGTCAAGTTCCCCAATTTTTCATTAAGTCCATAGACACTGACCATCGCTCTTGCCTGTTTGGTCACTTTTTCCAGGTCGCTCAAAGCGCCTGTAGATATCTTATTAAAGGTTATCTTCTCTGCAGCTCTTCCACCAAGTGCGGCACACATCTCATCTAACATTTGCTCCGTTCTGACAATATATCGTTCTTCTGGAAGATACCAGGCCGCTCCCAAAGATTGTCCTCTAGGTACTATGGTAACTTTTACTAATGGTGCGGCATGTTCAAGTAACCAACTTACAGCTGCGTGACCAGATTCGTGAAAAGCTATTGCTTTCTTTTCTTCTTCGGTCATTATCTTACTTCGTTTTTCCAGGCCACCGATAATACGGTCCACGGCATCGAGGAAATCTTGTTTTCCAACTGCCTGTCTATTATTTCTTGCAGCAACCAGGGCCGCCTCATTACAAGCATTGGCGATATCAGCTCCAGAGAATCCCGGTGTTTGCTTCGCAAGGAATTCGATGTCCAGTTCTTTAGATACCTTTTTGAGGGGTTTTAAGTGAACTTGAAAGATTTCTTTTCTTTCATTTAGGTCTGGTAGGTCAACGGATATTTGTCTATCAAATCTTCCTGCTCTTACTAATGCCTTGTCAAGTACATCAGCTCTGTTCGTTGCCGCCATAACAATGACGTTCGTATTACTATCAAATCCATCCATTTCCATTAAGAGTGAATTAAGCGTGTTTTCACGCTCATCATTCGAACCTGACATGTTGCCCTTTCCGCGAGCTCTACCTATTGCATCAATCTCATCGATGAAAATGATAGCGGGTGATTTTTCTTTTGCTTTTTTGAACAGATCCCTAACACGTGAAGCACCAACACCTACGAACATTTCAACAAAATCTGAACCTGAGAGCGAGAAAAAGGGAACTTCCGCTTCACCAGCCACTGCTTTGGCTAACAAGGTCTTACCTGTACCTGGAGGACCTACAAGAATAGCACCTCTAGGAATTTTACCTCCTAAATTAGTATATTTATCTGGTTTTTTCAAGAAATCAACGATTTCCTGTACCTCTTCTTTTGCTCCTTCTAAGCCGGCGACATCTTTAAAGCTCACCTTAACATGTTCATTAGCATCAAAAACTTTGGCCTTAGATTTACCAATGTTGAAAAGTTGACCACCAGGACCGCCACCGCCAGAGCCACCGCTCATTCTTCGCATGATGAAGATCCATATTCCTATGATAACGATGAAGGGCAACAGACTGATAAAAATATCACCCCAGAAATTTTGTCTGGTATCATATTTTACACCAGTGTTCAGTTCATAATCATCAATGGTATCGTTTAATTTGTTCTCAAAATTTTCCATACTACCAAACTCAAAAGTGTAATCAGGTCCAGAAGAACCAGGCAGAACTTGTTCACTTCCTGAATCCTTATGAGTTGTTTTTTCCTTGGCACTTTCATTGAGGAAAACCTCTGCGACACGTTCGTTCTTATAAACCACTACCTCGCGAACATCACCATTTTTGAGGAAGCTGTAGAATTCAGATGGCGTAGTCTCCTTTGCACTTCCAAAACCACTATTACCAAAGAACTGAATACCTATAAAAAGTAATATTACGCCAATATATATCCAGTAGGAATTGAACTTAGGTTTTTTGGGATTATTGTTTTGTTCTCCCTTGGTGTTCTTTTTTTGTTTATTCTTGTTCTCTATCATTCTCTAACTAATTAAAATCTGATGTTATTCTTTCTATTCTCGCATCTCCCCACATATCTTCCAAATTATAATATTCACGTATGTGTTTTTGGAAAATATGAACAACTATATCAACATAATCTATCAGGATCCATTCTGAATTTTGACTATCTTCTATGTGCCAGGGCTTTTCTTTCAGTTGTTTACTTAAGGTTTTATTTATGGAATTCTTTATCGCTTCTACTTGTGTAGATGAGCTACCACTACAGATAACAAAGTAATCACAAACTGTGTTTTCCAGGTCTCTAAGGTCTAAGAGCGTGATCTGGTGACCCTTAACATCCTCTATTCCATCTATAATATGGGTTAAGAGTTCACCTTCGCTTATCTGTTTACTCAAATTAGATATTTTAATGCAAAATTATTGTTTTACAAATATACCAATTGGCACTTAACAAAATATTATTTTTGCTTTTTATGCATATTATCAAACGACGTGCCACGTTATCAACGAATCAGGAGATCAAGGATATGTTAACGGAAACTGATATGAAAGGACCGATTTGTCTTTATGCGAACTCTCAACTGCAAGGTAGAGGTCAACTTGGGAACAAATGGACATCAGAACCTTATAAAAACCTGACTTGTAGTTTTTATTTTCCTGATATAGGCATTCAAGTAGATGAGCAGTTCAATTTATCTATTTATGTGGCTTTGGCCATATTGAGAACGTTAGATGAGCTAGGTTTGGAATTTTGTCAAATCAAATGGCCTAACGACATTTTGACAGATAATGGTAAGAAACTATGTGGAATATTGATCGAGAACACTTTGTCTGGACAAAAACTGAAAAGTGCGATCATAGGGATAGGGATCAATGTCAATCAGACCGATTTTCCGGGACTTCCCAATGCAACATCCGTAGCGCTTGAAACAGGTAGCGACGTTGAGGTGGATCGGATGTTACAACTATTGATAGCTAATATGGAACAACTTGATAAACAAGAGCTATTAAAGGTCGATATCGATGAATATTATAAAAGAATGTACCTATTTCAGAAAAAAAGCATATTTCAAGACTGGAATGGTAAGGAATTCCATGGCATCATACAAGGAGTTTCAAACTACGGAAAGTTACAGGTATACGATATTAATGATCATGTGATGAATGAACACGATATTAAAGAGATCAAGTTTCTGGGTCAGGCCTGATATTTCATTTCCAGGTTCTCCACAAGCTTGTTGATGAACTTTGAGATCGGATTTTTGATCATCATCGCCATCATACTGTTGAAATTTCCCGTAAATAACAGTTGCACTTCTGACTTGCTACCATTCACATTGCCAATGTGAATGATCAAATCAAATTCGAACTTGTCAGATGCTGAGGTCAATATAATTTCATCTGGTTGAGTCATAGATGCCATTTTTAATCTTATTTCAGGCATTCCGCTCAGCTGAAAATTGAACTGGTCTTTTTCCACGAGCTCGAACTTCTCTATGGAACTAGGCATAAGCTCTTCAAAGTTAGCAGGATGTTCAAGGAATTCAAAAACTTCTTTTTGTTCCTTATTAATGATCTTTTTATCAGTTTTTAATTCCATGGTTGAATTTTTTGATCCAGTTTTTTGGGTCTTTTCGCCACGATCGTAGGGGTTCAAGGTCGCTCTGTGCTAAATAATTGGTTTGATAGGCCTGGTCGATCAGGTTATCATAATCGCTCAGTGAATAATAGTCCATTTCTTGTTCTTCAAAACGCTTTCGGGTTTCTTCAAAACCATAGTCAAATATAGCTGCTATGGCCTTCACCTTTACATTGATGGATTTATTGATGGTATCAACCGCTTCAAGACTACTTTTACCGGTGCTTATAAGATCTTCTATGACAACAACCTTTGCATATTCCTCTATATGTCCTTCCACCTGATTCTCTCTTCCGTGAGACTTTGGCTTTGGTCGGACGTAAGCAAAAGGAACACCGAGTTCACTGGCTACTAGCGCTCCTATTCCTATCGCTCCTGTGGCAACGCCTATTATAGCATCTGGCAGACCTGAACTTTGTTCTATCTCCTTGCTTAGATCGTAGACCACATGATTCCTAATATCTGGATAGGAAAGAATCAATCTGTTATCACAATAGATCGGGGATCGCAAACCGCTTGCCCAGGTAAAAGGTTTATGTGTTTCCAATTTTATTGCTTTTATTTGCAATAAGAATTGCGCTATTATTTTAGCTGATTGCTCATTAAAAATCATTTGACAAATGTACAAAGTTTTCCTCAACGACAGGCTCATAATATTGTCTACTCAAAAAGATTTTGGAAAGGATTTTACTTCCCTGCCTATAAAAAAAACCAATCTTCAAAAGATCTTGAAAAAGGTGGAGAGCGGAAAACTAAAAAATCTGAACCTTTATCATAAGAAAGAGGAAAAGTTGTTGAAACACCTTAAGAAGAAGTTAAAGACCGTTATTGCCGGTGGTGGACTGGTCATTAATAGGAACGGACAAATATTGTTTATCCATCGTAAAGGAAGATGGGACCTTCCTAAAGGAAAGACCGAGAAGAACGAGACCATAGAGGAATCGGCCGTTAGGGAGGTCATAGAGGAAACTCAGGTAAAAGACCTGGTTGTCAAGAAATTGATACAGCCTACCTATCATATCATCTCAACGAACGACGGTTATAAGCTTAAAGAGACCTTTTGGTTTGAGATGCATACCAAATATACAGGAGCGCTAAAACCGGAAACCTCAGAAGGGATAGAACAGGCGGTTTGGAAAGATCTTGATGGAACAAAAGCAGCCATTGAGGATACTTACGAGAACATAAAGATCCTATTTCCTTATAATTTTCAACCGATACCAGAAGATAAGAAGGTCTTTTAAAGATCATTGATGGTTCTGTACATTAAAGTAAACTTTATATCAACTTGATGATCAATTTATCCTTACTGACCGATGTTGGTGTTATCATTCATCATGTTGATCTACAGATTATCTTGATAATCATATTGAGTAAAATTAAGTATCGTATAGATTATATTTGAATAATAGCAAGTTCATCTTATCGCCCTGACGTTAATCGTCAGGGAGGAAAGTCCGAACACCATAGCACATCACAGCGGATAACATCCGTCTATCGTAAGATAAGGACAAGTGCAACAGAAAGTATGTACAGGTAGTGCTGTAGTGAAATCAGGTAAACTCTGTGAGGTGTAATACCGAATAGGACGACGAAGTAGGCTAGTGCGGCCGAATGTCGTTGGGTAGGTAGCTTGAGGCCTTTGGTAACAAAGGTCCCAGATAAATGATAAGAGCTGGTTACCAGTACAGAATTCGGCTTATGGACTTGCTATTTTTAATTGTTCACAGCTTGTTTCCTGAGCACTTTCTTCAATGGTATCAAATAGCTCAGTGTATATCCCCAACCTACACCAAAGCTCGAACTATCGCTGGTCTCAAAGAAGCCGGGAATATAAAGATGGTCAAAATTGTTGATCTCAGTAGCACTGGTCTTTGCCTTGAACTGTATGTGCGCGCCCAGGAAAATATTCTTTACCAGTTCTACTCTTATACCCAATTGCATTTCTACCCAGGTAGCAAGAAGGTCGTTGAACTCGCGGTTGACGAATCTGATGTCTTCCCCGAAGAAATCATCTCTCGTGGATATCTCAAACTCCTGTATCTCATGTGAAAAACTGGAAACGCCTAACCTACCACCTACATAAATTTGGTTTTGCATACCTATCCAATTATCATAAACGTTCCAGTTGGCTCCTAACTTCAAGTACGAACCCGTAGTATTCTTAACGAGCACAGGGTTGCTGTATATCATATCATCAATACCTATCTCAGCAGCCAGGAAAACTTCATCGGTCAACCTGTAATCGCCATAGAATTGAAGGCCTTGAAAATCATCATCATAGACGGACCTTGTTGCTTTGTTAAGGTCAATGCCCAAACTTAGTCCATACCTTTCCTGATAAGATATGGAATCTTGCTGAGCATTAGCTGTCATAAAGAAAATGAGAAAGCTAATGGAACATAAAAAGGTGGATATTCTCATCTGATCGGATTACACTTTTTCTTACATTGGTATTCTTGATCCATCTTTCATCATTATCTGTGATCTGAACTTGTAGGTCCACATATTCTATCTTAAATCCACAGGCTCTGTTCACATATTCATTTCTCCTTGAGTAATTGAACCGAACCGTATCTTCCTGGGGTTCATCAGAATCGATGTTCTTGATAAAACGAAAGGTGGTTTGATCAGCATTGGTCGCTAAGGGAATAGACGTGTCATTTCCGCCTTCAATGTCCAGGGTATCACCTATCTCATCGTTGATCAATCTTAAAGAACCATATGATTTGAGCTCTTCAGGCTCTGCAATATCATAGAACTCAATATTTAACTTAGGTGTCACCTGAAAGTTTTCTCCGCAGAGGTCATCTCGTTGACAACCTGGAATTAGTAAAAGGATGATACAAGCTAAAGCTAAGCTTTTCATGATGTTGCGATTACTATGTTTTCTGTATGATAAGTGTTCGGGAACATATCTACTGGTTGTACGTGGTCAATGCTATAAAGGTCCTTCAACATTTCCATATCACGCGCCTGTGTAGCAGAATTACAACTTACGTAAGCGAGTTTAGCCGGATGGATTTCTCTGATCATTTTAACCACATTTTTATGAAGGCCTTCTCTGGGTGGATCCACGACAATAATGTCCGGTCTTCCGTTCCTCTTTATAAGCTTCTCATTAAGAACATCTTGAGTTTCTCCTTTTAAGAACGATGCATTATCGATATTATTAAGCTCAGCGTTCTTGTTCGCATCTTTTACAGCATCCTCTATCACTTCCACACCGATTACTTTCTTACAATCTTTTGCAAGTGAAAGCGCAATAGAACCGATACCGCTGTAAAGATCAAGAACAAGTTCATCCCCTTTTAGGTTGAGGAGTTCTTTTAATCGCGCGTACAGGATTTCTGCCTGTTTGGAATTGGTTTGATAAAAGGACTTGGGTCTGATCTGGAATTTAAGGTCCTGCATTTTTTCTATGATATGATCACACCCGTAGTAAAGATGGACTTGTTGATCATAGATCGAGTCATTCTTCTTTTGGTTGATGATATATTGCAAAGAAGCGATCTGCGGAAAAGTATCGCGGAGGAAATCCATGATCTGACGGATATTATCCGGCTCATTATTAAAGAACTGCATTACTACCATCACTTGACCTGTTCGTGAGGTTCGGATCATCACGTTCCTTAGAAGTCCGGTTTGCTCATGCGGGTCAAAGAAAGTAAAGCTTTTTTCATCGGCAAATCGCTTAAGTTGTAATCTGATATCATCACTAGGCTCTTTCTGTAAATGGCACTCCTTAAGGTCAAGTACTTTATCCCACATACCGGGAATATGCAAACCTAAGGCAGTCTTGTTTTCTATCTCCTGTTCCGTGTTTATCTCATCCTGGGTTAACCATCTCTTGTTGCTAAATGAGAATTCCATTTTATTGCGATAAAAATAGATCTCTTCATTCCCTAATATAGGATGAGAATCTTTTATATCCAATTTACCTATCCGTTTCAGGTTCTCCAAGACTTCTTTTTCCTTATAATAAAGTTGAGCTTCGTATTCAAAATGCTGCCATTTACATCCACCGCAAGTGCCAAAGTGAACACACCTAGGAGTAGTCCGATGCCTGGAACGATTATGGAAGTAAGTGGTTTTTGCCATATAGTAGGCTTTCCGCTTTTTATAGGTAAGTACGTCCACTTCATCTCCAGGTATCGCCTGATCGATAAAAATGATCCTTCCATCAGGAGCATTGGCAATCCCTTTTCCTTTGCTACCTACATCCTTAACCCTGATGTTCTCAAATTCCTTTCTCTTGGCTTTCCTTCTTGGCATGACGCAAAAATAATCTTTTCGATAAGATGAGATACCTATTGTATTTAAAATCAGCCTAAATTAGTCCTTTATTGCTCTGCTTGAAAAGGTTTCTCTATTTTTGCAAAAAAACACGATATGGATTTTCATAAGGTCACATCTTCTCAAGAAGCTATAGATATAGAACATAAATATGGAGCGCATAATTATCATCCTTTGCCAGTGGTGCTTAAAAAGGGAGAAGGCGTTCATGTCTGGGATGTGGAAGGCAAAAAGTATTATGATTTCTTATCAGCTTATTCTGCTGTGAATCAAGGACATTGTCATCCCAGGATACTCAACGCCATGTATGAACAGGCTAAAGAGATCTCGCTAACTTCAAGAGCTTTCCATAATGATAAGTTAGGGATATTTGAAAAATACGCTTCAGAATACTTTGATCTTGATAAGCTCTTACCGATGAACACCGGAGCAGAAGCTGTTGAAACAGCGATCAAGATCTGCAGGAAATGGGCTTATGAGAAAAAAGGAATCGAAGAAAAAGATGCGCAGATCATAGTTTGTGATGATAATTTCCACGGACGAACCACCACGATCATCTCTTTTAGCAATGATGAAGACGCGCGCAAGAACTTTGGTCCCTACACGCCAGGATTCATCAAGATACCTTATAACGATGCTGATGCGCTGGAAAAAGCGATAAAGGAAAACAAGAACATCGCCGGATTCCTGGTCGAGCCGATACAAGGCGAAGCAGGTGTAAATACCCCCGATGATGATTTCATGCAAAAAGTTAGATCGATCTGTACGAAGAACAATGTATTACTTATGGCAGATGAGATACAGACAGGGATCGCCAGAACAGGTGCTTTATTGGCCAGCTGTGGTCATTGTACATGTCAGGGACATTGTGAGCGACAATCAACTTATGCCAAACCAGACATGCTCATTTTAGGAAAGGCCATTTCAGGTGGTGCTTATCCGGTTTCAGCTGTAATGGCCGATGATGAAGTGATGAGCGTTATTAAACCAGGACAGCATGGTTCTACTTTTGGGGGAAATCCAGTAGCGGCCATGGTCGCGATGGAAGCCCTACAAGTAGTGAAAGATGAGAAGTTGGCCCAGAACGCCAGAAGACTGGGACATAAGTTTAGAGAAGCGATGCAGGAGTTCATAGCAACTACGGAAATCGTTGATCATGTCAGAGGTCGAGGACTTCTGAACGCGATCCTGATCAACGACTCAGAAGATAGTTCAACGGCATGGGATATTTGTATGGCCTTGAAGGAAAACGGTCTATTAGCCAAACCAACGCATGGTAATATCATCAGGTTCGCGCCACCTTTAGTCATGGACGAAGAACAGTTGGATGAATGTATATCTATTATCACTTCAACGATCAGGGAATTTGAGGAGAAATTAGCTTCTCGTTAGTATACATTCGCTGAAAATCAGGAGTGTTCATTTTGGTCTCGCCGATGATCTCATATTCAAATGGCAGATGTTGTGGAGATGTCCTTCCATTGCCTATGATGTTGAGAATGTTCGATAATAAAGGTTCAGTTGGTTCGCCCAATTGTCCAAGGTTAGTTAAATCCTCAGACTGTTCCACATCAGGCGTTAGACCGTTAGAAAAATCCGTAAGACCATTAGCGTTCACGGTTTTAAGAACTAAGGGTTGTAAAGCGTACTTATGGTTAGGGTTTGCATTTTGTCTTGTGAAATCCGGTGAATCATAAATAGTCCTTGAGCCCTGGAACTTGCCCGTAGTTGTCGTTCCTACCTGAACGACATCAATATAGGGTGATAATGCACTGATCACGAGCTCACTTGCTGAAGCGGTGGATGAAGTTGTTATAAAATAGACCCTGTTCAGGTTCAATGAATTAATGCTTGCCCCGGAACTGGTCTCATTATCGAACAATATATCGCGGTCCTCAAAATTATTATTGAACGCTTGTGTAGCGAACAATTCACCATTGAATTGCCCCGTGATCATACTAGAAAGGTCTTCAGCGGTACTGATGTTCCCGCCGGAATTATACCTTAGGTCAACGACCAGTTCGGTGATGTTCTCACTGGCAAACTGACCAAAAACGGAATTGAGCTGATTTACGAAATCATCAATAAACCCTGTGTACATCAAATATCCCACTTTATCGTTCGCCATATCGATCACATTCGTCCTATGAATAGGGTTCTCAGTTATTTCTACCTGCGTAAGGTCGATTGTTTGATCTAGAGCTTCGACAGAACTGCCGTTTAATTCTGCCAGCCCTATGCTAAAGTTCTGTTGACTGAACAATCCACTAAAATCCGAGTTTTCCGTCAGCACTTCACCGCTGACCTTGTTGAACAACATTCCTCGTTCTACGCCTTGTTGATCGGCCGGTGAATCATTCACGACGTACCTCACATAACCAAAAACTTCGCCGGAAGATTCTATCAATGCCAGCCCGAAACGCATCCCGCTGTCCAGTGAAACTCCATCTAAACTTTGCTCTAAAACCCTAAAATCTTCCACGATAATACTGAATTCATCATTATCGCGTAAGACCGAATTGAAAAGTGTTTCTGGCGAATCAAAGCTGTTCAGGTATTCCGTATATTCTTCATCAGAGTTGAAACGATCATCAGCCAGGTCTGGGACATCACTCTTATAAAGGTAGAAAACGTTCATCCCTTTCCAGATAAAATCATTTATCTCAGCGTCGCTTGCTGGATCCAGTTCGTCATCAATATCTTCATGACAGCTGTATGTAAGGAACACTACAAGGGCGATCAAAGGGAATTTCATCTTCTTAGACATTTCGTATAATTTTTGTTTAAAAGTAAGAACTAAAGCCGAATTGAACATAAAGTATCAAAGAAATTACTTTATCCATGTAACAAACATATCGATCCGGCGTCATAACTTTGAACATCCATGTATGAAGATCAAAGAATTCAATGAGCTTGTCAAAAACACCGAACCAAAAATGTTCCGTTTGGCAAAACGATTGCTGATCTCTGATGCTGAGGCCAAGGATGCGGTTCAGGAGGTTTTTTTGAAACTATGGAACATGAGAAATAGGGTAGGTCAGGTAAAGAATCTTAGCGCCTACATTTTAAGAATGACCAAGAACCACTGTTTTGACAGATTAAGATCTAAAGAAAGCAAGAACCTAAGGTTAGTCCATTCGAACATAGATCGAGAAGAAAGTTCTATTGAAGATGATATGGAAGTTCAGGATGAAGTGGGTTTCTTAAAACGGGTGATCAATGAACTACCGGATCGTGAAAGAACGGTAATCCAACTAAGAGAAATTGAAGAAATGGAACTGGCAACGATCGCCGAGATAACTGAAACCCGGGAAGGAAGTGTTCGAGTTGCCCTGACGAGAGCTCGAAAAAAGATCAAGGAAGAAATGATGAACTATAGAAAATATCACAGATATGAAGCCTGAAGAACTTGATGAACTACTAGAAAAATTCGAGCGTGCAGAGACCACGCTGGAAGAAGAACGAAGGATCAAAGCCTATTTTACTCAGAAAGAATCAGTAAATGAACATGATGTCCATAAAAGTATCTTTTCGTTCTATGCTCAGGAACAGAAGCATTCCATTCCGGATCTTGAAAGACCAAAAAGATCTGGTTCAAGGTCTACCTGGATGAAAATAGCCGCTGTTCTTGTCCTACTGATAGCAAGTGTGGTCTTCTATCAACAGTATCAGCATCGGCAAGAATTAAAAAGACAACAAGCGAGTGAAGCCTTTGATAAGACCAAAAAAGTATTAGAGCTCGTAGCAACAGAATTCCAAAAAGGAAAATCCAATCTGGAATTACTAAAAGATATAGATGAAACCAAGAATGAATTTATCAAATAAATAAAAATGAGAACAATAGGATTATTATTAGCAGTAGGGCTTTTTAGCCTAAGCGCAATGGCGCAAAGTTTTGAACAGTACGATGACAATCAATATGTAACTACAGTGTCTATTGATAAGAACATGTTCAAAATGATGAGCAATCTGGAACTGGAGAGCGAAAGCAAGGAAGCACAGGAATATATGAAACTGGTGGAAAGTCTGGAAGGCGTTAATTTCTACAAAACGGAAAAACCCACCGTAAAAAAAGAAATGGCAAGTGATGTAGATGATTACTTGAACTCCGGAAAGCTGAAAAACCTGATGAAGATCAAAGATGAAGGTAGAAATATCGGTTTTTACTTTATCCCTGGAAAAACCGATGAGATCATCAAACAGCTCTTCATGTACGTGGATTCCGGACTGGAAAACACTGATGAGAACGTGGTGGTCATCATCAACGGTAATATAGACCTGAAACAAATATCAAAGATAATCAACAAATTGAACTTGCCCGGTGGCGATTCTCTTGAAGAAAAAACCAATTGATCATGAAAACTATAAAAATAAGCTTAAGCTTGCTTGTCAGTTTTTTTCTACTTGCAAGTTGCAATGACAACATGAGCCTGGAAGCCTTCTTTGTCAAAAAAGGACAGGACAAAAGCTATACGGCTGCAAATCTCTCCAGTGATGTATTTCTTTCTGGTGCAGATCTAACGCCGGAAGAAAGAGAAAAGGTCGCTTCGATAAAGAAGATCAATTTCCTGGCCTTTCAGAAAGATACTTTTCAAACCAAGTATGAATCTGACAGGGCGCAGCTTAAACAGATACTAAAGGACAAGAAGTTTAGGAACCTAATGAACTATAGCGGCGAAGAAAATGAAATGAAGCTTGTCTATACAGGCAATGAAAAGAATATTGATGAGCTTATAGTATTTGCAGAAAATAAACGATCAGGGTTTATGCTGGCCAGATTATTGGGAGATGATATGACGCCCGAGGATTTTTACAATTTGGTGAAAATAATGGACAAGCTGGAATTTGAACAGATAGAAGGTTTTACAAAAGAACTGGACCTGTCCGGAATCTAAACGATCTCAGCACTGATACCTTCTTCTAAAATTTTAGAACAGCGTGGTTTTAGATCTTTCATAGAGCCGGATTTTACCCCGCATTTTCCCTTATAATGGATCAATAAGGTACATTGCTCAGCTTGCATAGGTTCGTGGTCACAAGCCTTTATCAGCACTTCTATTACGTGATCAAAAGTGTTAACATCGTCATTATACACGATGATCTCATGTTCGCTATCTACTTTTTCAAGAACTTCTTCAGCTACTTCTTCTTTAACGCTCATGCTTTTCAACTTTTATTTTACAAAAATAAAAAATACTAAAATGATAAGGTTAATATTTTTTTAATTTTAATACACACCAGCTATTTATAACCCTTTCACTGTCAAAGTAAAACCCAAGTTCTTCAGCTTTTTGAAGTACGGTTTGTTTATCCTTTTCATAAAACCCGCTCGTGATGATCTCCCCATTTTGAGATAGGTGCCCTTCGTAGTCTTTTAGTTGTCCTAAGATCACATTCTTATGTATATTGGCCAGGATGATATCATAGGATTTCTTTGTTTTCAGTCGATCGGCTAACAGCACCTTTTGTTCTTTACAGGCATTCTTTTTCAGGTTTTCCAGGGTGTTTTCGTAACACCACTTATCGTTATCGATAAAATCCACATGATCGGCTTGACACATTAACGCATAAATGCCTAAAACACCGGTTCCGCAGCCCATATCAAGTATCGTCTTATCTTTCATATCGGATTCCATCATCAATTCGATCATACCGCGTGTGGTCTCATGATGACCGGTGCCGAATGCCATTTTCGGCTGTATGATCAATTCTTGCGTATCGGGTCTTGGCGCATGGAAATCTGCCCGGATATAAACCTTGTCCTTGATACAGATCGGATCAAAGTTCGACTCCCAGTTCTCGTTCCAATTTTCGTTCTTGATAAGTTTTTCGGAAATCGATACCTTATTGGAAAGACCAAATGCCTTCAGTGATGCATTGATGTCTTCTTTGTTCAACTTATGGTCTGAAGAATAGACCAACAAATGTTCTTCTTTTTCCTCGACTCCGGAATGTTCAAGTTGCCATATTACCGCTGAAAGGAAACCGTATGATAAGGCCTCGTCTATAAGGCTAAGCTCAAAGACCCTGATCTCATTGTTCATCAAAACGAATTATGGATCGCCACAAATTCATCTGGTTTTAGGGAAGCACCACCAACCAATCCGCCATCTATATCGTTTTGAGCAAAAAGTTCCTTAGCGTTATTGGGTTTAACACTTCCGCCGTAAAGGATGGAAAGTTCATTAGCCTGAGCCTCGCTACTAAGGTCGGCTACTTCTTTTCTGATATAGGCGTGCATTTCCTGTGCCTGTTCAGGACTCGCGGTCTCTCCAGTACCAATGGCCCAAACTGGTTCATAAGCGATGATCAGATGATCGAACATTTCCTTGCCCAGCAATGCCAGACCCTTGGACAATTGTTTCTTCACTACAGCAAAATGAGCATTTTCCTTTCTATCTTCCAGCTCTTCACCTACACAGAAAATAGGGGTTATGCCTTCCTGGATACATTTTTTGACCTTTAAGGCCAGCAGGTCATCGTCTTCATTAAAAACGGCTCTTCGTTCACTGTGACCGATGATGGAAAATTCTACGTCAAAGCTTTTTAACATCGGGATGGATATTTCTCCTGTAAATGCACCTTTTTCCTCATGATAGACATTCTGCGAAGCTAATGCTATCGGATGTTCTTTGATGATCTTTTGGGTAGCATCTAAGTGCGTAAATGGTGGAGCAATGATCACATGGACTTCATCTCTAGTAACTAAATTTTCTGTAAGCGTTTTGGCGATCTTTTGAGCTTCAGCCTTATTGGTGTTCATTTTCCAATTTCCAGCAACGATTTTTTTTCTCATATTATTAGGTTTTGATCTTTGGGTCTAAATAAGCGTATACGATGTCCACAAATATATTGATAATGATGAACATAGTGGCTATGACGATAACAGAACCCATGATAACGGGCAGATCCAGCAATTTCAGGGCTTCCACGATCTCTTTTCCCAGGCCGTTCCAGCCAAAGATGTATTCCACGAACACCGCACCGGCGAGCATGGAAGCAAACCAGCCGGATAAAGCCGTGATCACCGGATTGAGTGCATTCTTCAGCGCATGATGCCTGATGATACGCGTCATGCTCAATCCTTTCATCCTGGCCGTCCGGATGTAATCCTGGTCCAGAACCTCAAGCAGTGAGTTCCGCATTAATTGGTTGACAACGGCTAATGGTCTTATCCCAAGAACGATCGCCGGCAATAGCAGGTTCTTCAGCCTTAATCGGTAATTTTCCCCAAGATCGCCCAGCTCGTATAAACTGCCTGTCATGTTCAGGTTCGTATATTCATGTAGAACAAAACCGAAAAGCCAGGCAAAAAGGATGCTGCTAAAAAAAGAAGGAACGCTCATTCCTAAGGTGGAAATGAGTTGAAGAGCCCTATCGATCCAGCGGTCTTTAAAAACTGCCGATATTACACCCATGAAGACACCTATGAAAAATGCCAATACGATCGCCGAAAAGGCCAAAAGCAAGGTGTTAGGAAGCGTCTCACTGATCACGGCGGATACTTTCTTTCCGTTCTTTTGATAGGATCTCCTAAGGTACGGTGCTTTAAGGGCGATAGTCTTCCCGCTGATGGTAAAAAGGGAAATAGCGTTGTACTTATTCTCGCTTAGATAAGTGATCGAAGTTGGCTCCTCATCATGAACGGATAAAGGTGATAGGTCATTCAAATATAAAAGATACTGTTGATAAATAGGCAGATCAAAACCATATTTCTCATTGATGGCTTCTATTTGTTCACTGGATTCATTCTGTCCCAGCATCATTTGTGCTGGGTCACCCGGCAACACCGTGAACAAAAGGAAGATGACCGTCACCACGCCAAATAACGTCAACAGAGCATTGCGGAATTTTCTACTTATATAATTGATCAAATTATAACTCGATTAGGTCCAGATCATTCCAGTGCACCTTTTGTTCAATGACCGCATTCTTAAGGATAAGAACACCCGGATTAGACCTTACAATGGTCTTAATAGCTGTCTCATCCGTGAAATAGAACGGAAATTCCAGGTCGTAATTTTCTTTGAGCTCATTTTGACGCTCCGTGGAAGAAGCGGTTATCGCAGCTACTTTATAGCCTTTTTTCCTGGCACTTTTCGCCATTTTATCGATCTCGCGCCATGGCTTCTTATTGCTAAGGTCGATATTGTAGGTACATATCAACATTACTTTATCTGCGTTGAGGTATTCATCCGTGAAGTTCTTGCCTTTTTTTTCCAGACTGAAATCGTGGATCGGTGGTTGATAACCTTGTTGTAACAATTCTGTGTTCACTTCTTTGAATGCTCCGTCCACATCAGGATATTCGCCTTTTGTGGTGAACACTTTTTCTTTTCCGTCCACTTTGAACGTCCATTTATATTCGTGGACCGCTTCCTTTGCATCATCCGGTATCTCCATTCCTTTCTTGATGTTCGCTCCTATATGATAAGGTCTGAAATCTATCATAGGTAAGTGCGTCAAAGCATCATAGGTGATATACAAACACAATATCAAACTGACCGATAATATCCATTTATGCGAGTCTACGGAGGTAAAAGGCCTGATCCTCCCAGGATTCATGAAGATAACCAGTATCAATACCAGTAAGATGATATCTTTAGAAAAAGATTGCCATGGAGTAAGCGGAATAGCATCGCCAAAGCAGCCGCAATCCGTCACTTTATTAAAATAGGCCGAGTAAAAGGTTAGGAAGGTAAAGAAAAGGATCATCAGTAGTAATAACCAACGCGTCAAATTTATCTTAAAGCCGATGATCAACGCAATTCCAACTAATATCTCGAATATGACCACAAGTATGGCCATGATAAGCGTGTAGGGCAATAAAAAAGGCAGGTCGAACACCGCTTCGCTAAAATATTCCTTGAGCTTATAAGAAAAGCCCAAAGGATCCACGAGTTTTACGAATCCGCTGAATATGAACAATAGACCTACTGAATGTCTAACTAAATTCACTATAAACTTCATGCATCATGATTTTCGTTCCTCAAAATTAAGGCAAATAAAGCATAATTGATAATATCCTGAAAATTAGCCTTAATACCTTCACTGATCAGGGTCTTTCCCTGATTGTTCTCTATAGACCTTATGCGTAATAATTTTTGAAAGATCAGATCGGTCAGCGAGCTGATACGCATATCGCGCCAAGCCTCGCCATAATCGTGGTTCTTTTGCAACATTAAGGTTCTGGCGGCTTTAAGCTGATCATCGTAATAAGCCTCAGCTTCTTCAGAGCTTAGGTCAGGCTTATCGACCATACCTAATTTTAACTGGACCAGGGCCATGATCGAATAATTGACCAATCCCATGAACTCATCTTCCTGCGAATCCTTCACTTTTTGATCTTTTTGCGTCTGTATGGTCCGTAATCGTTGCGCTTTGATATATAGTTGGTCTGTGAAAGAAGCGGAACGCAACACGCGCCAGGCACATCCGTAATCTTTCAACTTCTTACTGAACAGCGACTTGCACTTGGCCGCTTCCCGATCATAAGCTTTTTTTGTTTCCATATATCAAAAGTTCAAATATCGACTTAATTCGGGATTTGAACAAGTGAATATCATTTCCAGCCGATATTTTTCTTGTTTACCAGACCATCGATCGTGAGAACCAACTGGAAGATCATAAGGAGGATCTCAAGGACCGGAACGTACCAATTTACCTTACGTGCAGCCAGTCTTCTGGCCGGAACGATGTAAGCAAGCTGTAATAAGATAAAGTAGATCAGCAAACCGATGAATGCTTGTACCGGATGACCGCCGAATATCATCAGGGCGAGAAAGCCTGATAATGTTCCAAACCTGGCAATATGGAACAAAGCTAACAAGAATTGATGTTCCTTTTGATAGCTGCCGGCGGTGGAAATATGCCTCCTTTTTTGTTTGAAAAGGTTCTGTAATCCATTAGTAGGTTCTGATATTACGAAGGAACGCGGTGATAAGCAAACCTTTGTATTGTTCCTCGTGCCCATTTGCTGGATAAAAAGATCATCATCGCCAGATAAGAGGTTAAGATGAGATTCAAATTGGTCAGATGCCATGAACAACGATCGTCTGTAAGCTAAATTCCTGCCTACTGCCATATATGGGCTAAAAAAACGAGCGGCTGTAATATACAGACAAGCCGTGAGCAGGGTTTCATATTGTTGTAAGATGTTTTCTGGTCGTTTTTTGAACTTGTGAGGCGAATAGCCCAGCACGATGGAAGTGTTTTGATCAAAACATCGGGTCATTTCCCATATCCAATGATGAGAAACTGGTTGACAATCGGCATCGGTAAAAAGTAAAAGTTCGTTTTTCGCTTGATAGATACCGGTCTTGATCGCCAATTTCTTTCCATTTCCATCATTTTCCAATACTCGTACATGGTCATGCGATCGCTCAAACTCCTTTGCGATAGCTAAAGTATCATCTGTAGAATGATCATTGATGATAATGACCTCATAGTTCGGATAGTTCTGATTTATAACGCGTTGTAAAACTTTGCTTAGATGTTCGGCCTCGTTCTTTACAGCTATTATTACTGAAACCGGCGGTTGCTCAGATGAAATGCAGCGAGATCCGCTTACGCCAAATTGAAAAATAGATAAGAACAATAGTGTCACGCCAAGGAACAGACCTGTTAAAATGGCGATGAACAGCAAAGTGTATGATTTTAGGGATTAAGCTTTTTCGGACTTGCAATCCTGTTCGTCCGGCATCTTACCGCAAAAATTACAGGCTTCACCGCTCTTATTAAGATGTGGACTTTGACTAGCGCAGGTTCCAGCGAACTTGCCGTCCTTCTTTCCCCATATCTTAATAGCGATTCCCGCAAATCCTAATGCTAATAATACGAAAGTTATGATAAATAATTCCATACTACAAATATAAGAATATAACCACTAACAGTCAAACGATAAACTGACAACTTCCTTATATTTGTAATTTACTTGCTTGAAATGATCGTACAATTCGCTTTAAATGCTGATCTGGGCGAAGGTAGCCCAAACGATAAAGCGCTCATGCCTTACCTGACAAGATGTAGCATTGCCTGTGGCGGACATTATGGCGACCGGGAAAGTATCGATAGGACGATAAGTTCAGCCTTACGTCATCAGGTAAAGATAGGTGCGCATCCTTCCTATCCGGACAGAGAGAACTTTGGCCGGTCCGCACTTCAGGTTTCCCAGGAGAAACTAATGGAATCGCTCGCCGCACAGATCCAGTTGATGATCGATCGATGTCAGCAAAATGAGGCGTTGCTGGAACACATCAAACCACACGGGAAGTTCTATAACGACCTTTTCCATGATCGTGAATTAGCTAATGCCTGGTTGAACCTACTGGAACAGATATTCACTGACCCCAGGAAGATCCTGGTCGCTGGTGGTTCTGCTGTTCATTTAGAAGCTAAGAACCGGAACTTTCCCTATCTTATTGAAGCTTTTGCCGATAGGAATTACAATGATGATGGTTCTTTAGTCAGTAGAGACCGGCCGAATGCAATGCTTACTGATAAGTATGCCTTTAAAGATAGATTGCTCCGATCAGCAAAGGGTGAACCGATTAAAAGTGTGAACGGTAAGCCCATCGATATCCGATCCGATACTTTGTGCGTTCATAGTGATTCCGATCATGTAGTGGAAAATTTGAAATTCGTATTTGATCATGAACAAGGAAACTAAGTTCGATATTCAGGTCCGGAAGCTGGATGAAAAGGTACTGCTGGTCCAATTTCCCCAGATCATCGATGAAGCGTTGCTGAACTTCATCATCGGTCTAAAAGCAGCGATAGATGAACAGCTTAAAGATATACCACATCAGGTTTTTAATACTTATGCGGAAATTTGTGTTCATTACTTGAACAAACCCCGTTCATTCAATGAAGAATTAGACCGTCTAAAAAGGACCATAGAACGATACCAAGCAGAACAGAGCGATCAGGACCATCTGGCCAGAACCTCAAAATTTCGTATTCCTGTTTGTTACGAACAGGGATTTGCCAGGGACATCCAATTCGTCGCTTCGCATAATGTAATATCCAAAGAGGAAGTAGTCCGCATCCATCAGCAGCCGATCTATCGGGTCTATTTTATCGGTTTTCTTCCTGGTTTTCCATATTTGGGCGGAATGAGCAAAAAGATCAGCACACCTCGTAAAAAGCAGGCGCGCAAGCGGGTCCAAAAAGGTGATGTAGGAATCGCTGGGGATCAAACGGGTCTTTACCCTGTACGATCGCCAGGTGGTTGGCAGATCATCGGGAATTCGCCCATCGACCTGATCGACTTCAAGGAAAATGACGATGTTTTACTGAAAGCAGGCGACCTGGTGGAATTCTACCCCATATCCCGGGAAGAACATCGTGCCATCCTGTATCAGGAAAAGAAGATCAACCTAAAAGAGAACGTATGAGCTTTAGCGTAATCAGATCCGGCACTTATGATACTTTACAAGATAAAGGCAGACAGCTGATGGCCGGAGCCGGTATTCCGCAAAGCGGCGCGATGGACACCTACCTGATGGGAATGGCCAATCTACTTCTGGGCAATACGCCTGACGACACATGTTTGGAAGTTTTTTGTTTCGGGCCTCGACTACGTTTCTATCAGCCAATGCGGATCGCTATAACTGCTCTGGATGCAAATGTATATTTGAATCGTGAGAAGGTAGCTATCAATAAGGTGATAAGGCTGGATGAGGAAGATGAACTGCACATTGAACAGGTCGTTCAGGGGAATTTTGCCTATGTTGCCTTCCTGGGTGATATCGATACAGCGCTGATCGCTGGCAGTCGCGCTTTCCATTCATCGATCACGCATCATCAACGACTTGAGAAAGGCATGCACTTTCCGATCGATCAGAGCGCGATCACTACTCTTGATAGATCGCATTCCAATATCAGGATCGATACGAACGGTTATACAAGTAACTATATCAGCGTGTTCAAAGGACCTGAGTTTAATAAGCTGTCCGCCGATGCACAATACCAATTACTCCATAACGAATGGCAGTTGTCCGGTAATATGACCCGTATGGGATTCCAGTTAAAAGACCGCATTCACCATGAACTGGACGATATATTGACCGCTCCGGTATTTCCGGGAACGGTCCAGTTAAACCACGCCGGCGACCTTATGGTCTTGATGAAGGACGCTCAAACCACAGGCGGCTATCCCAGGGTTTTACAGATAATGGAAGAAGACCTGAACCGATTAGCGCAAAAGCAAGCCGGTAGCCCGATCCGATTTGAGCTAGTAACCTAGCGAAGTAATCATCAGGCTATTTACTGGAACTTTTTTAAGTCAGCCTTAGCTCATGGATGATCCAAGCCTCAGTTCTTCTTTGTGACCGGTTTCGTTCTGGGGGCGATCTTTAATGTTTTGGAGAAGATCATAGGTGTTCATCATGACAAGCGCTATTAACATTTATCCGTTACATCACCTGACCTATGAACAGCTTGCTCATTGTTTTAATAAGTTCATCTTAAGCTGATATGAAAAACAAGAACATCCCGTTATTTATTTAAATTTTACTTCATAGGTGTATATTTATTTTGAGGTTCGGGTTGCCTTTAATATAACTGAACCAATAATACAATGAGACCAACAAAGAACGAAATGGTATAACTGTCATATGAAATATGAAATTATTTTTTTAAAACAAAATCAAACGACATGAAAAAAAGAGACTAATTGATAGATGACTAGTTGTTAAAAAAAGGTTGGCAAGTTCTTCTATCTTGACATATGAAGATAGAGCAGGAATTAGTAACTTGCGTTAAAGTTAGAAAGTAAAATAGATGAAGCTAAAAGAAAAAATATAACTTGAGGAAGTTTGCGGAAAAACATTTAAAATTAATTTTGAAGAAACTTCTGAAATGGCAAAGCCGGATTCTATTTATATTAATTGCACAACCGATAACTCAAAATACTCCAAAAATGGCGAATTACGATTACGATAAGGTAAATAGAGAAGGTTTTATGCAGTTTTTTAGGGATGATGAAAAAATTAATGAACTTACTGCAGATGATAGAATGGAAATATTTAGAACAATACTTGTTGGTAGTTCTGATATTACAAAAAAACTTTTAAATGATGTAATATCTGATTATTCAGTATCAAGCTTAAAAGTAATAGATATAGAAAATGACCAAGAATAATTGGACAAGGGAAGAAACGATAATCGCCTTCAATGTTTACTGCAAAATTCCATTTAAGAACAGTAGTAAATCACACCCCAAAATAATCAAATATGCCAATATCATTGGTAGAAGTCCTTCTGCGTTAAATATGAAGGTCGGGAATTTTGGTAGACTTGATCCTGAATTGAAAAAGCAAGGCATTGTTGGTTTAGCTCACGGCAGTAAATTAGAAGAAGATGTTTGGAAAGAATTTAACGGAAATTGGGAAAAACTTGCTTTTGAAAGTGAGCAATTAATTGCAAAATTTTCTAATCGACTGGTAGAAGAAGTTTCTGAGATTGAAATTAAAGATATTAAAGAAGGTACTGAAAGAGAAACAATTGTTAAACAAAGAGTTAATCAAAGTTTTTTTAGGTCAACAGTTCTTTCTTCTTACTATTCTAAGTGTTGTATAACAGGCTTATCTATTCCTGATTTTTTAGTTGCAAGTCATATAATTCCCTGGTCAAGGAATGCAGAAGAGAGATTAAACCCAAGAAATGGGCTTTGTTTAAATTCCATTCACGATAAAGCTTTTGATAGAGGTTTTATTACTATTACACCTGAATTTAATATTAGGGTTTCAAGCATCTTATATGATTTTGAAAAGGAAAAAGCAGTACAAGATTTTTTTTTCAAATTTGAAAATCAAAAAATCGATTTGCCCGATAAATTCTTACCAAAGAAAGGATTTTTAGATTATCACTATCATAACATTTTTAAGAAATGATTTTTTGATCACACGTAAGGTATAAAAGCTAAAATCCCACAAGAGGAACAGGCGAGGACTTGTAGCTAATAGCAGATATCTTAGGGGCACGATCAAGAAATAAATGCGAATGGAGTGAAATATATACACTTCTCAAGATCATATCTGACAAAAAACTATTTGCTGGAGACAGCAATTGCTGGATTCAAGTCATAAATGCAACTTCATCATTAAACGATAATTTATCCATTATACATATAGGATCTTACATGAATAACTTTTTCTAGGTCTTTCATTCAATAGATCTTTAGGTGATCCACCGTTTAAGCTTTTTTAACAAACCTAATTTACCCTTATAAGGCGGATAGCGGAAAGGCTGATCATACCAGATCTTGTGGTCCACAATGGCTTTTTCCCTGGTAAACGTCTTAAAGGAATAATAACCATGATATTGCCCCATGCCACTGTTGCCCACGCCGCCAAAAGGAAGCTTTTCATTGATGACATGAATGATACTGTCATTGATCACACCACCGCCGAATTGTTTCTCCCGCATCCATTGTTTGGCCTTTTTCTTATTCCGGGTAAAGATGAAGTAGGCGAGCGGTTGATAAAAATGATCGGTCAACCGTTTTAGTGCTTCATCATTCTCATAGCTGATGATAGGAAGTAAAGGTCCAAATATCTCTTGTTGCATGATCGTACTTTCCATGCTTGGTTCATCGATCAGCGTGGGTGCGATCTTTTTTTTCTCCTCATTGATATCACCGCCGAATAATACTTTATTTTCTTCTTTCAGTTCCACTAATCGCTTAAAATGCTTTTCATTGATAATGCCGGTCAGGTCATGATTTTTTTCTAAGGTATCGGGATAGAACTTTTTCACCCAACTTTTCAAATGTTTTATAAGATCATCCTTAACATTCTCCTGAACGAGAACGGTATCTGGTGCAATACAGGTTTGTCCGGCGTTCAGCCATTTTCCCCAGGCAATACGCTTGGCCGCTAATTTAAGATCAGCGGTTTCGTCTACGATACAAGGGTTCTTGCCGCCTAATTCTAAAGTTGTGGGCGTTAAATGTTCTGCTGCTTTTTTTGCCACAATTTTTCCAACAGCCGTACTTCCTGTAAAAAAGATATGATCCCATTTTTCTTCAAGCAGCTGCTGACTTGTATCAACGCCGCCCTTACATACAACCACCTCGTGTTGATCAAAAACCGTATGACATATCGTCTCGATGATGTTCGCGGTATGAGCGGTAAACTCAGAAGGTTTGAGCACAACCGCATTGCCACTGGCAAAGGCACCGATCATTGGCATGATGGCCAATTGGAAAGGATAGTTCCACGGTGAAATGATGAGCACCTTCCCATAAGCTTCATGATAGATCTTTTCCGATGACGGGAAGTTCAGTAGGCTAGGTGTTACATTTTCCGGTGAAGACCATTCGCCCAGATTATCGATAAAACACTTGATCTCCTTATGAACGGTAAAAAGTTCTGCTGCTAAGGTTTCATAGTTCGGCTTATAAAAATCATCGTAAAGCGCCTGCATGATCTCATTTTCATGTAATGCAATAGTCCTTTTGAGCGTTTTAAGTTTTTTGATGCGATACTTTATCGATCTTGCATTGACTCCACTCAGATACTCATCTTGTGACTGAAGAATTCCCTGGACTTCCATGGTTGAATATTTTTATGAATTTAAAATAATTTTTCGTTTATGAGAGTTATCCATTCAACTATCTTTGCGTAATTTGAAAATGTAAATCTATAACATGGAAACTCGATTTATCTATCATTTAATATTCTTTTTTACGTTCTTCAGTGTTTTCGTCCATGCGCAAGAAAAGGAAAATGATACGATCAAAACCGATGAGCTCATCGTTACCAAGAAATATTCCCCAACGGTAAATGATGCTTTCAAGATAAAACCGAAACCGCAACAAAAAGATACTTCAAAAGTAAAAAGAAAGAATATCGATTATTCGATCATCAATATTCCAGTGGCTTCCACCTTTACACCATCAAAAGGAGTGGCCAGCGATGTGGAAAAACAGCCCAGACCAAGGCTTTATGATAATTTTGCCAGCTTAGGGGCAGGAAGTTTTGCAAATATCAGGGCGGCGTTCCACGGTAATGTGGAACTCGATCGGACAAAAGACCTTCAGGTAGATCTGGACCATTTTTCATCGGCTGGTGGTGTTGATGGCGTTCTTTTAGATGATGATTTTTTAGTTACAGAACTGGGTCTTGAGATGAGCAAAGATGGCAGATATACGGATTGGAACACTTATGTTAATAGTGGATATCGCTCTGTCAACTGGTACGGGATCAACAACGCGACTCTTGCTTCTATTTCAGAGAACGAGCTTAATGCGATCGACCCTTCGCAAAATTATTTCCATTTTGATGCTGGAGGATCAATAAACCCTGACCGTTCTTTTATTGATGGGATCGGTTTGGATTACAGCTTGTTTTCCGATGATCTCTCGAATACGGAACATTTTATAGACCTAAGACCTGAATTTGACCTCTATTTTCTGGACCAACTACTAGAGACCGATCTACAGGTGGATTATGTAAGCGGTAGTTTTGAAGCAACCCGTTCAAGTACGATCGATAGGGACTACAGTTTCCTTAATCTTAGGCTTTATCCGCATCTAATGTATGAAGAAGGCAATTTTTCCGCAGACCTGGGAGCGCAAGTGGTCTACAACACGGATCTGGAACAGAGCGATTCAGATGTGTTCGTTTATCCTAAGATTGACCTCAATTATCAGATCGATGAATCCAGGTTTGTTGCATTTGCCGGAGCAAAAGGTAATTTAGAACAAAACAGATATCAAACGTTCGTAGATAATAATCCCTTTGTAATACCTTATTTGAATATAGCACCTACTGATCAGCAACTGAAAGCTTATGCGGGTGTGAAAGGTAAATTCCTTGAGAATCTAAGTTTTAGGGTCAATGGAAGTTATGAAACTGTTGAAAACTACGCTTTTTTCATCTCCCGACCATTTAATCCGCAGATCAACAATAGACAAGGTTTTGAATACGGTAACACCTTTGATGTTTTCTATGATGATATGCAGACCTTAGGTTTCAAATTAAGTTTACAATATGACCATTCTAAGGACCTGCAAATGGGACTCAGGGCTGCTTTGAACAGCTATTCAACGGATGACCTACCAGAAGCCATCAACCTACCTGAACTGGTCTATTCTTTCAATTCATCCTACAATATTACTGATAAATGGTCTGTTAGCGGTATGATATTCTATCGTGGGGAAAGGAACGACCTTCAGGAATCGAACACTAGTATCATTGATGGTTCAAGTCTGGTGACAATAGATGATTATATGGACGTCAACTTACATTCTTCCTATCAACTTAATGAGAAACTTGCCATATTCATCAAGGGGAACAATCTATTAGAAGGTAATTACCGCCGATGGAAGGACTATCGCGTACAATCGCTCCAGATATTAGGAGGTTTGCAATTCCAATTCGACTGGTAGCACTTATCGTTTTATCAATCTTATCTTAACCTTTAGGAAACATAGAAATTGGCGAACTAGTATAGATTTGTCGCACAAACTTTTTTATGGGAAAAGGAAAAAAAAGACGTCCTAATACTAGGTTGTATCGTTTTTTTATAGAAGAAAAATCATTTGTTCTACTTGTTTTATTCGGAACTACCCTGTCCGCATTTTCCACCACTTACAATTGGCAGATCTCTATGTGGATAGGTTTTATATTCGCTGCTTATTCCGCGGTGGCTAATGATAGTATCCAGACCATAGGAACCTTTATAGAAAGTAATTTTGACAGACAATGGTGGAAGTTATGGCTTTTTATGGGTTTGATATTTCTGGCAACGATAACCTACAGTTATGTGGTTTTTGATGGCGACATTACCTATCAGCGACTTTTAAAACCCGATGGTTCTACACCGTATCCGCATCCTGATGAGTTTTCCTTTTTCCAGGTGATCGCACCATTAGTATTGCTTGTTCTCACGCGATTCAGGATGCCGGTCTCTACAACCTTCCTTTTACTGAGTGCTTTTAGTGCGTCATCATCTGGGATCACATCTGTGGTCTTTAAAAGTTGGACCGGTTACATTATGGCGTTTGTCCTGTCTTTTATGATATGGATGTTCGCTTATAATTTGATCCGGAAATACTTTCGTTCCAGGAGCTTCAGTAAATATTGGACGTACATCCAATGGACGGTCTCTGGTACTTTATGGTCAGTTTGGATCATGCAGGATGGAGCAAACATAGCGGTTTTTCTTCCGCGACAGCTCGAGCTTTATCAGTTTCTCATCTTTGCGGGTGTGATCTTCTTTGGCCTTGGCCTGTTATTTTATTCCAGAGGCGATAAGATACAGCAGGTCGTGAGTGAAAAGGCCAGGATATCAGATGTACGTGCCGCTACATTGGTCGACTTTTCTTATGTCATCCTATTGATATATAAACTGTTCATCTCAACCGTCCCGATGAGCACCACCTGGATATTCTTAGGCATCATCGGTGGTCGAGAGATCGCTATAAGCATTGCCCGCAAGAAAAATGGTACGGATCATAAAAAACGCGCCTGGGCTTATGTGGGACGTGATTTTGGTTATGCCATGATCGGACTTTTGATCTCTGTTGCGCTTGCCGCTGGTGCTAATGAAAGTATTCGCGATGAGATCATCAATGCGCTGACCTAGTCCTTTTCCTGCCATATCTTCCAGGATGCCAAGGCCTGAGCCTCTAACATCTTTTTCCCATTGAGGATCTTTGCTCCATGTTTATCGCCTAAGGCCAGGAATTGGGTAATCGCTGGATTATAGATAAGGTCGTACAACAAATGACCTTCTGTCAAATATTGATAAGGAATCTTGGGATGTTCCTCTATCCTGGGATGCATCCCTAAAGGTGTACAATTGATAATGAGCTTATGCGTATCGATGACCTTTTCATCGATATCCTCATAGCTGATCATATGTTCTTGTGGATTTCTGGAAACTAGCGTTGTTCCTATGTACATGGAACGCAAACTTTGAGCAACTGCTTTAGCAGCACCGCCGGTCCCAAGGATCAAAGCTTGCTCATGATGTGACTCTACAAAAGGGAAAAAGGATTTGAGGAATCCTATGATATCGGTATTGTACCCAACGAGTTTTCCGTCTTCTTTATTGATAACATTTACTGCTTGTACCTCCTTTGCTGTTTCATCTAATCTATCCAAATGGTCAATAATGGCTTCTTTATAAGGATTGGTCACATTCAGTCCTTTGATGTTTTTGTCTTTTTTGAACATCGACCGAATATCTTTTAATGAATCCATCTCGTGATTCTCATATATTGCGGAAATGTTATCCTTTTCAAATTTTTCTTCAAAGAAGGTTTTTGAGAATGAATGATTTAACGTTTTTCCTATAAGACCGTATTTTTGCATATAAATTTTATTTATCAATGTGAGAACCTGACCAATATCTAGCTGGTCCTATCCGCATCAAATGAAAATGATCATCCTTTATCGCTCAAACTTTTATTCTTGTCTGAGAAATATTCTAACGCAAAAATAAGTATAAAACCTATTACCGCCATCGCTATCGCCAGGAACATCTTACTCTCACCATCATAGTTCCAGGGAAGAATGGATTCTTCGCTTATCACTTTTTCCTTCCCATTGATCATTTGGCTTTGAAGAACGCTTTTCCAGGGCCAGATCTTGTTTAAAGAACCTGCGATGAAGCCGGTTAGTATCGCCAGAACAAGGTTCCTATGATGTACGAATAACCATTTGAGCAACTTGGAAAAGCTTAATAAACCAATGATCGCACCGCTACCAAAGACCGCGATCAATTTAAGGTCGAATTCACTTACGGCTTTGGTCACCGTAGCATAAGCTCCCATTAATACTAATATGAAAGCCCCTGATATACCGGGAAGTATCATTGCGCTGATCGCTATCATCCCACAGAAGAACACGTATACCAGATCATCCGTTCCATCGGCTGGTGTGAGCTTTGTGATATAAAAAGCTGTGACCACGGCCAAGAGCATTGCCAATACGTTGACCAGTTTCCAGCGATCGATCTGTTTCCCAATGTAGAGGATACTTGCCAGTACAAGTCCAAAAAAGAATGACCATAGTAAGATAGGCGCGTTTTCAAGCAGATAATTGGCCAGGCGCATTAATGTAAGTACACTCACACCGATACCGATGAACAAGCTCAATAGGAAATCGCCATTGACCTGACGCCAAATGGACCGGATATCCCCTTTGAACAATTTCTTGACCAGCAGATGGTCAAAACTACTGATGCTATTGATCAATTGTTCATAGATACCTGTTATGAAAGCAATGGTACCACCGGAAACGCCAGGAACTACATCGGCGGCTCCCATGGCCATTCCTTTTAGACCAATTAAAATATAGGAGCGAGGTCTATTGCTTGTTCTTTTCAATGATATGGATTTCTGTAAAGTTCTTGATCACTTCAAAACTAAAGTTGTCTTTGTTCCAGGATACATCATCAAAGCTAACGTTCACATTATCGACCTGGATTTCACCTACCTCGAACGGTAGACCGATCAATTTGATGTTCATCTTCTCATATTCCGTTACATATCTACCGGATTTGAACTGTTGAATGATCAGTTCACTGTCTTTTCCAGTAAGCTTGAAGTTTCTAAGGCTGTATTTTCCCTTCTTATGATCGTAGCCATCTTCAGCATCTTCATAGATCACAGAATCCTGTATCCCTGATTTGTAATAAATATCTAACTTTAATTGATCTATTTTCTTTTCGCCTACATACTGCTGAATAGGGTAACGAGGTATTATCGCGCCGGCCTGTATAAAAATGGGCATGCTATCTATATCAGCATCCACCCATTGTTCTTTACCACCATAGAACACCTCATTGGACCAGAAATCATACCATTTACCTCTTGGAATGTACATTCTTCTTCCTTTAGCGTTAGCTTCCAGGATAGGACAAACCAGGATATGATTCCCATAGATGAACTCATCCGTTCTAAAATGGGTCTGTGGATCTTCCTGATCAAAATAGTACAAGGGTTTTAAGATCGGGATACCCTCTTCGCAGTATTCATAGAATGCAGCGTATAAATAGGGAAGGAGCTGATATCTGATCTCGATGAACTTACGCGTCACATCAACGACCTCATCATCGAAAGACCAGGGTTCCTGATCGCCGTGATCGCCGGAAGAATGCGTTCTGCAGAAAGGATGAAAAACGCCTAGTTGGATCCAGCGCATATAAAGTTCACCGGTAGGTTGTTCTGCAAATCCACCGATATCCGTACCAGCAAAGGACATTCCTGAAAGGCAGAGCCGCTGTATCTGAATATTGGCCAGCCATAAATGTTCCCAACTCGCGACGTTATCGCCGGTCCACGTACAGCCGTAGCGTTGTGCCCCGCTGTAGGCTGATCGTGTGATGACAAAAGGGCGCTTAGGATAAGCATATTTTTTCACACCGTCAAAAGTAGCGCGCATCATCTGTGTCCCATAAATATTATGTGCTTTCCTGTGACTACAAGGGTGTCCATCATAATCATGTCTTACATCATCTGGGAACGTCTTATTGGGAACTTCCATAACGGCAGGTTCGTTCATATCGTTCCAAACCCCTTTTACACCATCTTCAGCGATCAATTCTTTGAAAAGGTCAGACCACCATTCGCGGGCTTCCGGTTTCGTAAAGTCTGGAAAATTGCATTCGCCAGGCCAGACTTTACCAAACATCAGCGGACCGTCTGCTCTTTTACAGAAGTAGTCCTTCTCCAGCGCTTCATTGTAGACCCAATATTCCGGGTCCACCTTAATTCCCGGATCGATGATCACAATGGTCTTGAAACCATCATCTGAAAGGTCGCTGATCATTTTCTTAGGGGCTGGGAAATATTCCTTATTCCACGTAAAGCATCTAAAACCTTCCATGTAATCTATGTCCAGATAGATCGCATCACAGGGTATTTCTAATTCTCTGAACTTCTTGGCGATGCCTCTAAACTCAGATTCAGGATAGTAGCTCCATTTACATTGATGATAACCTAAAGCCCACATCGGTGGGAGCTCAGACTTTCCAGTAAGATCACTGTACATGGAGACAACCTCTTTCATTTCCGGTCCATAAAAGAAATAATAGTTCATTTCACCACCCTGCGCCCAGAAACTGGTCACATTATGCCTTTCGTGACAAAAGTCAAAGTAAGAACGGAAGGTATTATCAAAGAAAATTCCGTAAGCATTGTTGTGATGCAATCCTATATAAAAAGGAATCGACTTGTAGATGGGATCTTGGTCCTTGCCGAATGCATACTGGTCGGTGACCCAATTTTCCACGCGTTTTCCTCTCAAATTGGCATGCATCGGTTTATCGCCTAATCCATAGAAGGCTTCTTTGATCTGCGTTTTTTTGCTCATCTTGACGATGTTACCACCAAATTGATAGCTTTCTTCATAATGAAAGCCCAGCTCATCCTCGTTGATCAGCTCGCCTTCTTTGTTGTATATCTTGGTCTGAAGGCTGGCCTTCTCGATCTTACAAACGAGCCTATCAGTCGTAACGATGTAGAAATCAGCGTCATCAATAACTTCTAATGTGTTATAACCTGAGTTCCGTTCCTCTGATACCGCATAGGAAAAATCATCATCGAATTTGCCTCGTGTACCATATCTAAAGCGAAGCATGCTGTCCCGTAGTATGGTTAGTTCTAATATTATATTGTTCTCGGTGGTAAAATAAAGTCGATCTACTTCGCGATCATAGGATTTGATATGATCGGGGAATTGATTACCCTGTTCCTTGAGCTCTGTATTTGTTATCATAGAATGTACACTATGTGAATTTTAGTTCGGGCGCAAATTAAGTAGTTTTAATCAATAAAACTACACATTATTTAACCGAAAATATCATTGCTGCTAGAGGCGGTAGGTCTAATACGGTTGATGAACTTCTTCCGTGCTTTTTTTCGTTTTTGATACGCGTCTTTTTATTAGGATAGTTACCGGATCCGCCGTATTTCTTATTATCCGAGTTCATGATCAATTCTAGCGAGCTACATTCAGGAAGCCCAATGTGATAGTTCTCGCGGGGTACCGGTGTTAAATTAAGCGCGATCAATAATTTTTCAGACGCGTGTACTCCTTTCCTCACATAGATCATGACAGAATTTTGATCATCGCTAAAATCGATCCACTCAAAGCCATCCTGGTCGAATTGTTTTTCAAATAATGCAGGCTGTTCCTTATAAAGTAGATTAAGGTCAGAAACAAAATTGCTTAATTGTTTATGCAGTTCATTGTCCAGTTGATGCCAATCCAGGCTTTGCTGGAAGTTCCACTCATTCCTTTGCCCGAATTCATTACCCTGGAATAGAAGGCTCGTTCCCGGATGGGTCAGCATATAGCCATAGAGTACGCGTAGATTGGCCATTTTTTGCCATTCATCGCCAGGCATTTTCTCAAACATGGAACCTTTTCCGTGAACGACCTCATCATGGGATAGCGGCAACATAAAGTTCTCGCTAAACGCATAGTTCAGACTAAAGGTGATATCGTCCTGGTGATATTTCCTGTATGCCGGATCTTTGGCAAAGTAGGTCAAAGTATCGTTCATCCATCCCATCATCCATTTCATGCCAAAGCCCAATCCGCCGATATACGTTGGTTTAGATACCATTGGATAGCTTGTGGACTCTTCAGCGATGGTCTGTACATCGGGGAAGTTCTCGTAAACAGCCTCATTGAGCTCTTTCATGAAGCTTATGGCTTCCAGGTTTTCTCTACCGCCATATTTATTAGGTTCCCACTCACCATCTTCCCGGGAATAGTCCAGGAACAACATAGAAGCAACCGCATCAACGCGAATACCGTCGGCGTGATATTGGTCCAACCAGAAAAGCGCATTGGATATCAGAAACGAGCGCACCTCGTTCCTCCCATAATTGAATATCAATGATTTCCAGTCCGGATGATACCCTTTTTTCCGATCCGGATGTTCATAGACGTGCGTTCCGTCAAAATTCCCCAGACCGTGCGCATCTTCTGGGAAGTGTGAAGGAACCCAATCCAGGATAACCCCGATGTTCGCCTGATGCAAGGCATCTACGAGCTGCATGAATTCCTCTGGATAACCCAGACGTGAAGTAGGAGCGAAGTAGCCGGTCACCTGATAGCCCCAACTGGGATCAAAAGGATATTCCATCACAGGCATGAGCTCAACGTGCGTGAAGTTCATCTTTTTAACATAATTCACGAGTTCATCCGCCAGTTCCAGATAGCTCAGACTTCTGTCTTCTTCTACCATTCTTTTCCAGGAAGTTAAATGAACTTCATACACAGAAAATGGCCGGTCCAAAGCATTGTGTTTTTTTCTGTCCTTCATCCATTGTTCATCATTCCAGTTGCTGTTGAGCTCCCAAACGACGGATGCGTTCTTAGGCGGATGCTCGAACCTTTTCGCATAAGGGTCGGATTTTTCGGTCTTGATATCATTATGATGCGATTGTATCTTATATTTATAGATATCGCCCTGATGTACGCCTTTGATAAAGCCTTCCCAGATACCACTACCGTCCCATCTTACGTTAAGCGGATGTTCGCCTTCTATCCAATAATTGAAATCACCGATTACCGAGACATTCTTAGCCGATGGAGCCCAAACGGCAAAATAAGTGCCTTTTTCCTCATTCAGCTCCATAGGAAAGGAACCTAGCTTATCGTAAAGCCTGAAATGTTTTCCGGATTTGAAAAGATCGATATCAAAATCGGTGAACTTGCTGTATGTTATTACATTACTCATAAGTGTGGTCGTTTAAAATATTTGAAATTCCTTTTAGTGGGATGATCGTCCATCGCGGACGTGCATTGAGCTCATAACCTAGCTCATACACTGCTTTTTCCAATAAACAATACTGTAATAAGAATTCTATCTCTTTATCATAGCCGATGTTCAAATTATTGATCTGCACTTCATTGATGTAGGTGTTCAGGAATACCGATACCATATTAGAATAGATGACATCTGCTATATGGGAAAGCGTTTCCAAAGGTTGATGTAATTGACTTTGATAAGTGAAGACGATCGAATAGACCGCATAGTTAAAGGAGCGGAACATACCGGCTACATCTTTTATCGGGGGTTGCTTCACTTTCCTATCGCGAATGGTACTTTCCGGCTCTCCCTCAAAATCAATGATATAGAAATCCCTATCCTGGACCAGGACTTGTCCCAGATGATAATCACCGTGTATCCTGATGCGTTCGCTCTTTAATTTAGCTTCGTCAAAGTCCAGGAATCTTTTTTTGATGAGCTTTTTGTTCGCTAATATCTCTTGTGCCATATCAAGCCGCATTCCTTCCAGTTTGTGCAAACTGTTCTCCAGCAGATTGATACGGTTATCGAGCATATACATCACGCGGTTCTTTAACCAGACCGTATAATCGTAAGAATAGGGAGCTGGCGTAAAGGCTGTACTTATCCGCTCCAGACCCAGCGACACGTGCATTTGCGCGGTTCTGAAGGCTAATTTCTCAACATCTTCGAAAAAGTCTCTTCCACAAAGGTCTAATACTGTGTGGTCGATCTCACCTACGCGAACCTTATCAAACGGGTCGAGCTTTTTGAGTTGATGCCAGTCCGTTTCCGTTTCTCTTTCTTTTATCTTGAAAAATGCTTCTTTGATGTTCTTCAGGAAATAATCCCAGGCATCACCTTCATTGGGAACTAATTCTTGCATCAATGCCAGCGTGATTACGTTTTTATCACTGAACCTAAGTGTTATACTTCCCGAGTATCCGGGCGTATTGTTAAAATGACCTTTGTTCGTCAGATATTTACTGATCTCATAATCCGGATTTTGATCGATATAAACACGTCTGAAGAACTTGAGGATGTAGGCATCATTATAGATGATCGATGTATTGCTTTGCTCAGCTCCCAGGAAATTGGAGGATTTGTATTCTACTGGTTCACATTTTCTTCCTTTTCTATATTCAATATTAGGATATTTATCCTTTCTTCCTTCAATGATCTTCTGGAAGACCAGTTTCCTGAAGGATTCTAACAAGATCGCATCTACAAGATAACCACTCAGGTCGTTGAGTTCAAGCTTAGCTATATAATTATTGTCCACATAAGATGTGTCATCCACTAAACCTATCGGAATAAAATAGTTTTGTACGAAAGCTTCTTTGAAGTTCACTTCTATAACGATACCGAAGAAGCGATCGTTCTCATCATTATCGATCACAAAATTATCTATGATCTCAATGTATTTGAGCGTGCTTGACTTCGCGCCATACCAGCGTTGTTTGATGATATAGCTTTCCAGGATATCTTCCCTGAGCTCCCGTTTAAAGTCTTCGTGTTCCAAAAGGTCCTTCCACTCTGAATCATAAGAAAAGGACGCTTCGCCGTTATCCGTTTTATGATGCTTTTCTCCCATGATCAATGTATGATTTTAAACAAATGGAAAGGCATACCGGGATGTAATTCTACAAAATTCCAGTCGCCCTGCCAGTTGTAAGTGTTTTGCGTGATGAGGTCCTGCACCTGAAAAGCATTTTCCGGCTGTAAGCTTATCCGTTCAAAAGGAATGTGCAAATTTGCCTGCTGAGCATAGTTCGGGTCCAGGTTTACGACCACCAAGAGTTCATTTGTCAGATCATCATCCCACTTGATATAGGCGATCATCTGTTCGTTTTCTATCGGACAGAATTCGATGTTCTTTGTTTGCTGTAAGGCTGGTTCTAATTTTCGCTGATGATTGATCTTCTGTATCAGATGCGATAATTTGTTCTTTTTGTTCCAATCCCAATGTTTGATCTCGTATTTCTCGGAGTCTAGGTATTCTTCCTTACCAGGAACAGCATCGCTTATCATTTGCTCATAGACCGGCCCGTAAATACCGGTGTTAGATGATAATGTGGCTGCCAGGACATAACGTATAATGAACTGTGCCTCATTCGCTCCCTGTAATTGATAGGGGTTAATATCCGGTGTGTTCGGCCAAAAATTCGGGCGGAAGAATTCCACCATTTCCGTTTTGGTCAATTCATTGACATAATCAATAAGGTCTTGCTTGTTGGGTCGCCAGGTAAAATAGGTATAGGATTGTGAAAATCCTTGTTTGGCCAATTCTTTCATCACTTTAGGTCGCGAAAATGCTTCTGATAAGAAAAGTGTATCCGGATACTTGTTCTTGATCCGTTCAATGAAATGTCCCCAGAATTGATAGGGTTTGGTATGTGGATTATCTACGCGAAAGATGCGGATTCCTTTATCTGCCCAGAACATCCCAATGCTGACAAGTTCTTCCCAAAGTTCATCTACCGCATCACATTCAAAGTTGAAATTGACGATGTCCTGATACTTTTTTGGGGGATTTTCTGCATACTGCATACTTCCATCAGGTCTAAACCTGAACCACTCCGGACGCTCACTAAGGTAAGGATGGTCCGGTGCAGCCTGAAAAGCCAGGTCCAGTGCAAGCTCCATACCGTTCTCTCTGATGACCTCGACCAGTTCCATCAGGTCTTGCTCGCTTCCCAGTTCCGGATGTACGGCTTTGTGTCCGCCGTGCTTTGAACCGATCGCCCATGGAACTCCGCTATCTGTTGGTTCAGCTTCGGTCGTATTGTTCTTTCCTTTTCTGTTCTTCTCACCTATAGGATGGATCGGCGGAAAATAAACCACATCAAAGCCCATTTCTGCGATACGGGGTATCAATCGTTTACAGTCCTGAAAAGTTCCGTGTTTGCCGGGTTCTTCAGCTGCTGATCGTGGAAAGAACTCATACCAGGTGCTGAACTGCGCCTTCTTTCTATCAACATAAACCTGTAGTTCTTTTGAATAAGAAGCATTGGCTCGTGTAGGATATTTTAGCAATATCGATCTTAACTGATCTTGTTTTGCCAGATCACAAGCTTCCTCGTATCGATTTTTATCTGCAAACGCCGTTTTCGCTTTGTCCAGGATAGACCTTTCTTCCTCGGAAATACTTTTGTGGAAGATGGGCTCAAGATGATCGATCCCTTCTAAAAGTTCACTTTTCACATAGACATTATTATCGATCTTCTTAGTGATTCCGGATTGCCAGTTCAGAGGATGATCGATCCAGGCTTCTATTTGATACGTGTAGGATCCTTGTTGATGTACCTTGAAATGTGCTTCATATTCATCGTTTACAGTATGCTCCAAAGGAACTTCCTGTATATCTGAATCATCGGATTCGTGTTTTACATGGACGACAGCGCGAAGCAGGTCATGTCCATCAGCAAAGATATGCGCCCTTATATCCACCCAATCATCCACACATCTTTTAATAAAAAATCTACCGCAATCTAACTGCGGCTGAACTTGCTCTATAATAACACGTTGCTGCTTTCTCATTGAAGGATAGGTTTAGTTCATAAAATTAGAATAATTTTTTGAATATTTAAGAGCTTGATAAGAAATTATGGCATTTGCTGTCAATGGCCATTAAATGCATTCGAAACCTATCATTAAAATAAATCAACACATCCGCTTACCCCTAAGCACTTGTTTGCATCAGGGTTTTATATATTTGTCAAAATTTTTTTAGATGAAAATTTCTTTCAATTGGCTACAACAATTCGTCAATCTTAAACTAGATGAAAATGAAACTGCTGAGATCCTCACGAACCTTGGATTAGAGGTAGAAGGTATTGAACATTTCGAATCGATACCTGGAAGTTTGAAAGGGATCGTTGTGGGTGAAGTAACCCATTGTGAACAGCATCCTAATGCGGATAAGCTAAAATTGACCACTGTTGACATAGGGGATGAGGAGAATCTCCAGATCATTTGTGGTGCGCCTAACGTCAGAAAAGGACTAAAAGTAGCTGTCGCCACCATAGGTACGACCATTACGGCGAATGATGGAAGCCAGTTGAAGATCAAGAAAGGGAAGATTCGTGGCGAGCACAGTTACGGCATGATCTGCTCAGAAAATGAGATCAGCGTGGGAGAAGACAGTAGTGGCATACTGGAACTGGATGATCAGATAAGGCCAGGAACACCGCTACTAGAAGTTTTTGAAGTGGAGAACGATCATGTCTTTGATATCGGTCTTACGCCAAATCGGTCAGATGCGATGAGCCATTGGGGCGTTGCCCGCGATCTTAGGGCGGCCTTGTTGCAGCGTGGAAGAAAAACACCCATTAACACACCTTCCATCTCTAACTTCCATGTTGATGACCGTAGCAGAAAAATGAAGATAAATGTAAAACGTTCTGATCTGGTGCCGCGTTACACCGGTGTGACGCTTTCAGGAATGGAAATCACGGACTCACCAGAATGGTTAAAGAACCGGCTAAGATCGATAGGCATAAACCCGAAGAACAATGTAGTAGACGTCACCAATTACGTGATGCACGAACTAGGCCAGCCTTTACATGCCTTTGATGCGGATAAGGTCTACAACGATACTATAGAAGTGAAAACCCTGAGCAAAGGAACAAAGTTCACGACTTTAGATGATGTAGAAAGAACGCTCAGCGATGAAGACCTAATGATCTGTGACGCGGAAAAACCTTTATGTATTGCTGGCGTTTTGGGTGGAAAGGACTCCGGTGTAACAGATAGGACCAAGGCGATTTTCCTGGAAAGTGCTTTCTTTAATGGTGTAAGCGTAAGGAAAACGGCCAAACGTCATGGAATATCCACAGATGCTTCCTTCAGGTTCGAACGGGGTACCGATCCTGAGATAACAGAATACGCTTTGTTATATGCCGCCTTGCTCATTCAGGAACTCACTGGAGCTAAGATAAGTAGTGATGTAGACGATTTTTATCCCGATAAATTCGAGGACCATAATGTGTTCCTGACCTTTCAAAAGATCAATAGGATCATCGGGCAGGAAATAGATGCCAATGAGATCAAAAGCATCTTGAGCTCGTTGGAGATCAAGGTCAATAATATATCAGAAAGCGGTATTGGCCTGAGCATTCCGCCTTACCGTAACGATGTGAAACGAGAAGTAGATGTTATCGAGGAGATCCTTAGGGTTTACGGATATAATAACATTCCCCTGAACGACACCTTCAATGTCTTTGTGGCCAACACCAGCAAGTTCGAAGACCATAAGATCCAGAACCTCATTGCGAACCAACTGGTCAGCAACGGATTTTATGAGATGATGAACAATTCGCTAACGAAAGCAGAATATCAGGAAGGCGTAGAGGGTCGCGTGGACATCTACAATCCGCTAAGTTCAGACCTATCGGTAATGCGGTCTTCTATGTTATATTCCGGTCTGGAAAGTATTCGTCATAATATCAACCGCAAGAACAAAGACCTAAAATTCTTCGAATTCGGTAAGACCTATCATCGTTCTGAGGAATATCATGAAGTCAAACATCTTAGTTTATTGATCTCCGGTAATAAGACGCGTGAAAGTTGGTTAACAACCGAAGTGCCTGCTGGTTTCTTTTATATGAAAGGGATGATGAACAGTTTACTACAAAAATTAGGTTTACAGGATATCCAGACCGCATCAACCGATGATAAGGATATCGCTGAAGGTATTGAAATAACCTATAAAAATGAAAAGATAGGTGTTTTAGGTAGGGTTAATGCGGAAACTTGTAGAAAGTTCAACATAGAACAAACGGTCATTCATGCAGACCTTTTATGGGATAAGCTGTTAGATATCAGTAAGAATTCTGAAGCCCAAATTCTAGAAGTTCCCAAATATCCAGCGGTAAGACGCGATTTCGCCTTATTAATCGATCAGGGGATAAAATTTGAAGACATCAAGCATATCGCCTATCAAACTGACAATAAGTTACTAAAAGAGGTAGACCTTTTTGATGTATATGAGGGTGAAAAACTACCACAAGGGAAAAAAAGCTATGCCGTAAGCTTTACTTTTCAGGACAGCAATAAGACACTAATGGATAAACAGGTAGATAAACAGATGAAAAAACTACAACAGGCCTTTGAAAAACAACTTCAAGCACAATTACGATAGATAGAAAACATTTTCACACCCAAAAGGTTGCTATTGCTGATGTCTTATCAATAAGTTATTTTACAAGGTCATTCGCCTGGCTAGCCGTGACCGGTTCCTGAACACGTAGTTATCACTCTGCATATCTGTTTTCTTATTATAAAGATAATCAGCATGTTATATTTATATACCTGCGGATCAAGGGAATTATTGTATAATTCCTTATTTTTGAAATCTAATGTGATATCATGTTTAAAGTTAATTCTTTTAAATTACCTAAGAATCAGCGGTATAATTATACGCCCAGATACTATAATGGTAAAAAAGATACGAATATCTACGATTTTGACCTTAAGATGAACAAATATCGTGAGCAAAAGAACAGTATCGACTTTGGTTCACATTGGGCGGAAGACCGCAAGAACATGCGTCACCGTGGCAATCGATCCATCAACAGGAATCTTATCATCATCGTCATGATATTAGTATTGATATTCCTGTGGATCATAGATTTTGACCTATCGATATTTACGCAATAGCCCATGCAGGATATCATTCAACTACTACCCGAACATGTTGCTAATCAGATCGCTGCCGGTGAGGTTGTGCAAAGACCTTGCTCCGTGATCAAAGAACTGATGGAAAATGCGGTGGATGCTAAGGCGACATCGATTACTTTGATCGTAAAGGACGCTGGCAAACAGCTGATCCAGGTGGTGGATAATGGTGTCGGGATGAATGAAACCGACGCCAGGATGGCACTGGAAAGACATGCTACTTCTAAGATCAAGAAGACAGAAGATCTTTTTGATATACATACAAAAGGTTTTAGAGGAGAAGCTTTAGCTTCCATTGCAGCCGTAGCGCATCTTGAACTCAAGACAAAACCCCACGATGAGGAACTGGGAACGGCCATCATCAATGAAGGGAACGAGGTAAGGTCGCAAGAACCGGTAGCTATTAATCCGGGAACTTCCATTCTGGTGAAGAATCTGTTTTACAATGTTCCAGCTCGAAGGAACTTCTTAAAGTCCAAGAATGTAGAACAACGCCATAATATTGATGAATTCCAGCGCGTCGCGCTTGCTCATCCTCAGATCGAGTTCAAGATGATCCATGATCAGGGAGAACTGTTCCATCTTCCAGCAGGAAAGATGCGACAACGTATCGTAGGTATAATGGGCAGAAAGATAGACAAGCATCTGGTTCCCATTCAGGAAAATACGGACATCCTCAAAGTGAACGGCTATATTACCAAACCAGAATACGCCAAGAAGAAACGTGGCAACCAGTATTTTTTTGCAAATCACCGTTTTATCAAGAGCCCTTATCTGCACCATGCGGTACAAAAAGCATATGAAGGTCTATTGCCGGAAAAGGCCATACCAGCTTATTTTCTAGACTTAAGCATGGATGCCAAAAGTATCGATATCAATATCCATCCTACAAAAACAGAGATACAGTTTGAGAATGAACATGCCATTTATGCGATCATCAATTCTGCGGTCAAGCATAGTTTAGGTCAATATCAAGTTAAACCAGTGCTGGACTTTGAGAAGCGATCAGAGCTTGACACTTCATACCGTCAGCATCATAAAGCCGTAAAACCACCACGTATCGATGTAGATAAGGATTTTAATCCCTTCCGTCAACAGGAGGATAGAGGCATTGATAAGCGAAGTCCTTTTAGTTCATCAGAGGCTCAAACCGCTCAGCCTGGTCATTTTGAGCTAGATGGTGAGAAGTTCTTGAGCAAAGATGAAGAATTGACATTGTTCAATGATCAACTTGATGATGAAAATGAAAATATTTTTCAATTTGATAATCAGTTCCTGGTTCTCCCGCAAAAAGATAAGATCTTCATTTTAGATCAACATAGAGCGCATTACAGAATACGCTATGAAGAAATTTTGAAAAATATAACAATTGAATCAGCGTCAAGCCAACAAATGCTATTTCCTTTGCAATTGGATTTTTCAGAAAGGGAAATGCAATTATTATCAGAACATAATACCGTATTAGAATCCATAGGTTTTCAATTCCAACAGGATAATAAGCAATTGAAGATTCACGGCATCCCGTCAGAATTCCAGCATGAACAGTTAGACAGGTTCTTTGATGAAATAATCTCAGAACTCGACCAAGATCTGCCGGAACAACCTTTCGAGAAGAATGACCATATTGCCAGAACATTAGCTAAACCCATGGCGGTCAAGAACGGTAACGCTTTACAGGATGAAGAAGCGGTCCAATTGGTCCACGATCTCTTCAAGTGCAAAGAACCCATGCGAACCCCTGATGGAAGAAGAGTAATGCTCGAGCTAACCGCTGAAGATATTAAAAATAAACTATTGTAAATGTCAAGATTAACTGAAACGGTAAAATCGCTATTGATCATCAATGTCCTGTTCTTTTTCGGCACACAGTTCATCGGTGACTTCGCCTACAAATATTTTGCCCTTTGGTTTCCAGAACATCCTAATTTTGAGTATTGGCAGATCATTTCCCATATGTTCATGCACGGAGGATTTTCACACATCCTTTTCAATATGTTCGCATTGTTCATATTTGGAAGCGTCTTAGAACAATATTTGGGACAAAATCGCTTTATTTTCCTTTATTTGACCGCTGGACTGGGAGCAGCCGGTTTACAGATATTGTTCAGTTACTTGAACTATAATGAAGCGTTCAATACATATATAGACGCTGGTTATAGTATTTCCGAGATAAAAGAAGTGATCGCTTACACAGAAAGGGTAGGTAATAAGATACAAATAAGTTCTGATATTCCCCGAAGTGCTACTGAACAATTGGTAAGCTCCTATATCACGCCTATGGTGGGCGCATCTGGCGCGATCTTTGGTGTGTTGGCTGCGTTTGCCGTTGTTTATCCTAATATGCCATTATTTATTATATTCATACCCATACCGATAAAGGCAAAATATTTGATAGGAGGTTATTTCTTGCTCAATGTATATTCAGCCTTATCGGGAAATACGATATTAGGACCATCCAATACAGCATATTGGGCACATATCGGAGGTGCGGTTATCGGTTTTATAACCATGTGGTACTGGAAGAAGAATGAATTGAACAATAATAGGTGGAACTGATGGATTGGCAACAACAACTCAAATACAGATACGCAACAGCGACAATGCTTGAGAAATTGATCGCTATCAATGTGGTCATGTTGATATTGATGTATTTATCAAGAACCATAGGTTTTCTGATGCAGATCAATACTGATTTTTTTGTAGAATGGTTGGTTTTCCCAAAAGAAATAGGAGAATTTATTATCAAACCATGGACGATCATCACCTATGCTTTCATGCACAGCGGATTTTTCCATATTTTGTTCAATATGATCATTCTGTACTTCTCTGGACAGATATTCCTTACCTTCTTTTCGCCAAAACGATTATTAAACTATTATATTTTAGGGGCTATTTCAGGAGCTTTGATCTATATGTTAAGCTATAACCTTTTCCCAGCGTTCTCATCCGTGGGAGAATCTTACCTGATAGGGGCTTCAGCATCTGTGATGGCAGTACTTGTAGGAATAGCCACACAGGTACCGAACTACAGCGTAAGATTAATATTGATCGGCAATGTGAAATTATGGTGGATAGCGGTTTTTTTCGTTGGTTTGGACGTAGCTCAAATCCCTTTGGGTAATGCCGGCGGTCATCTGGCGCACATCGGTGGTGCTTTGATCGGATACACCTATACACAACAACTGACCAAAGGTAATGACATTGGACGGTTCGTTACCACTTCATTTGATTATCTAAGCGATCTTATGAGCAGTAAGAGCAAACCTAAAATGAAGACCGTGTATAAGAACAAAGCCAAGAAAGCAAAAAGCAATGCCAAGAAAAAAAGTAGTACATCAACCGTCAACCGGACAGAAAAACAGAAAAGCGTAGATGAAATATTAGATATGTTGCGTAAGAGCGGCTACGATAGTCTAACCAAGGAGGAGAAAGATTTTCTCTTTGATGCCGGGAAAGACATTTAGATCGCCTCCATGAAGAATCTCAATTGGATCGATAAGTTCATTTATATTATAAACATCCTTTGTAGCGTATTGTTATTGATAGGTTATGGACTGAGATACTTTTCACCTGTTCATTTTCCGGAACTGGCATCCATTAGTTTAGGATTGCCTATACTACTGATAACGAACCTTTTCTTTCTTTTCTACTGGCTTTTAAAGTTTAAAAAACAGTTATTGCTTTCGCTGATCGTCCTTATCATAGGTTACGATGTCATCCTGTCGATTTTTGTTATTGGGAACAAACCCTTAAAAGGCAAGGAAAGTTTTCAGTTGATGAGCTTCAATGTTAGGCATTTTAATATTTATGAATGGATGAACAAAAAGGACATACCGCAAAAGATTAAAACTTTTATTCTATCAGAATCGCCTGATATTGCTGTATTCCAGGATTTTTATGAGCATAATAAGTTCCATGTGGATGATAAGTACCCGCATAAGTTCATTAAACACAAAAAAGGGCAAAAACATAATGGCCTGGCCATTTATAGTAAATATCCCTTTACTTCGACAGGTTCATTAGCCTTTCCTAATACATCGAACAATATCATCTATGCGGACATTCTCAAGCAAGAAGATACCCTTAGGATATATAACGTTCACTTTGAATCATTAAAATTGGAACCTGATGTGAATACTATAGGTTCTCAGGACCAGAAAAAGCTTATCGGCAGGATGGGATCGTCATTTAAGAAACAGGTGCAGCAGTTCCAATTGTTACAAGAAAGTCTACAGGAAAGTCCTCATCCTACAATAATAGCGGGCGATCTGAACAATACGAGCTATTCTTACTTATATGATAAGCTTATCAAAGAAGGTTTTACCGATGCTTTTATAGAGCGAGGCAGTGGTTATGGTAAGACCTTCGATTTTGATTTCATCCCGTTAAGGATAGATTTTATCCTAACGGATGATAAGAACATCCAAGTTACCGATTTTAAGAATTACGATGTGGAATTATCCGATCATTATCCTATAAGCGCAGATCTTTCCCTTTAGTCAGGGCTTTTAAATAAGCAGTGGATGCATTCCCTAAATTGAATACCAGGTCGAGGATACTTAGATTGCTCATAAAACCATGTCTTTCCATGAACACCTGATCGTATTCTTCCATTGCCAGGCTTGGCGCTCGTTTCGCTTCTGCTAAATTCCGTTGGTCTATATGGTCATCTTTTTGTAGCGAATAACTTTGCGTAGTCTCATAAGCGATTGGCAAATCCAGGATATGGCACAAAGTATCAAAACAGGCTAGATTAAAATCCATTAGATACGTATAGTTTGTTTGATAAAGTGGCCGTAGATCATCTTCAAAGAACTCAAAGAAAGGAGCGGTCTGATAAGCGATCTGCATCGATCTGAAATGTTCTTTTTGCCACTTAAAATCATTTTCTATCCTTACGTCCTTCAAAACTTGATGTGTGTTCTTCTTACCTGGGATATGCTTGATAGGTATGCTCAATTTTAACTTGCCGTTCGCTGATGATATTTCCTGCCTATTACGGAAGGATTGTTTTTGATAGTGCTCTGATGATTCAAATAAAATACTATCATGTTGTACTATATATGCAAATTGATCAATAGGACCAAAGTAGCAGGGAACGAACAACGGCTTCCTTCTTGACATTGATCTACTCTGTTTTCTTGCGTTTTCTATAATATCGATATCCTAAGAATAATACCACAGCAATGGCAAAATAAGGGAAATATGAAACGCGCTGGCCTTCACCGCTTACCGTTGTAAACACACGGTTTGATCTGATCTTGCTCAATAATCCCTCAGCGGCCGTATCTATACTTAACCATATGAATACGGGCTTCCCAACGATATGCGTCATCGGGACAAAACCCCAGAAACGACTATCCTGACTATTGTATCGATTATCGCCCATCATCCAGTAGTAATCCTGCTTAAATGTGTAAGTATCAATGACCTCACCATTAAGCAAGACCTGATCTCCTTCAAGGCTGAGATCATTGCTTATTCCCATTTCACTTCCTTCGTAAACTTCTATTAATCGCTGGTATACACTGAAGTTCTCAGGCGTTAATGGAATGGTCTTTCCTTTCTCCGGAATATAGATCGGACCGAACTGATCAATGTTCCAGTTTACTTTTCCATTGTTCGGGAAAATTTTGTTATTCTTATAGGAACGTGGTCTGTAATAGCGAGTAATGGACGCAACGTTAGGATGGTTCCTGAACTTTTTTAGGCTTTCTTCTGAAATGCCCATGAACCTGTATAAGTTTTGGCTCTTATCTTCGTAGCGTATCTGACTTGAAATGCCATATCTCTCCCTAAGCCATCTAGGTCTAAATCCTTTTCCCTTTCCTTTAACAAGATAGGCACGCTGAATATCAGCTCTTTCTGGTAATTGTAAGGGAACATCATTGACGAACACCACACCATCCTTTATCCTTAGGGAATCACCCGCGATGCCCACGCATCTTTTGACATAATTCGATTTTTTATCGATAGGTTTGTCATAATGTCTACCTGATCGGTCTCTGAACATTCGAACCGTGTCCGTAGGCCAGTTGAAAACTACGATATCATTCCTTTCTATCGACTCAAAGCCAGGTAATCGTAAATGGGGAATTTGTGGGTCATTGAGATAGGATTTGGTCTTGATCAGCGGAATGGTATCATGGACCATGGGGAAAGAAACCGCTGTCCTGGGAATTCTGGCACCGTAATGGAACTTACTCACAAAAAGGAAGTCACCTACCAGCAATGATTTTTCCAATGAAGGCGTAGGAATGGTAAATGGCTGCATGATATAGGTGTGGACGATGGTGGCGGCCACGACGGCAAATAGAAGCGAACTTATGGTCTCGCCGAGCTTAGAACGTGCCTGAATGCTTCTATTACCTTTGTATTGACCTTTATTGGTATAATTGATATAATAAATATAAAACCCTAAGGTCAGTATGACCAATGCCGTATCCCTTCTGGACATGAAACCAAAGCTGCGGATCGTCTCTACCCAAATGACTGGTAGCATGATCAAATTGACCACAGGAATGAACAACAATAAGGTCCACCACCAGGGTCTGTTGATGATATGCATCAGAACGATCGAATTATAGACCGGAACAGCAGCTTTCCATCCTTTTCGCCCGGCTTTTTGATATAGTTTCCAGGTACCTCCAAAATGAACGACCTGAACGATGATAAAAAACAATAACCAACCTGTAAGACTCATAGATCAATATTTTATAGGTTCTTGCAGTACATCCTGCATAGTATAAACACCCGTGTTTTGTTGCTGATAAAGCCACTCAGCGGCTATGACCGCACCCAGAGCAAAGCCATCCCTAGTTTTTGCTTCGTGCTTGATACTTATACAGTCAATGTCAGATTCATAGGACAATTCGTGTATTCCTTTTACATCTTCTTGTCTGTGTGCATCTACTGGAAGTTCACCCGCATTGGCTTTTTTGCTGGGGTATTTCCAATTGTTGACCAATTTTTTATCGACCAGCTCTTCAGCTAAATGGATCGCTGTACCGCTGGGCGCATCTAATTTTTCCGTATGGTGGGTTTCATGTAAGTAAGGTTTATAACCTTGATAAGGATGCATCAATTTTGCGAGCTCCTGGTTCAAGCGGAAGAACAAATTGACACCGATACTAAAGTTAGCTGCATATAAGAACTTTCCATTATTTTGCTTCACAAGTTCTTCGATGTTATCGTAATAGGATCGCCATCCTGTGGTTCCCATTACAATGGGTTTTTTGCTCTCTATTACAGTTTTAGCATTGATAAAGGCCGCATCTGGAGTACTGAAATCTACAACGACGTCAACTTCCTGCAGCTGAGGTCCAGTAGGAGTACTGTTTAGCTTGTGAACAACTTCGTGCTTCCTATTACTAGCTATTCTTTCAATAGTCTTTCCCATTTTACCGTAACCGGATAATAGTATCTTCATCAATCTAAATTAATTTTTAGGGTAAATGTGTAGTCCATTCCTCCATGGAATATATTGGGTTGCGCATCCGGGGAAACGCTCAGGTCCTTATTGATGTTGAATTGCTTCAAATGGGCATCAACATTGGCTTCTACGATATTCAGCACATAGGCAGCGATTACACTTAACAAAGAAAGATCTCTGTTCCTTCTGAACTGATCTTGCGCATTGATGAGCCCTTCTGTGGAGATAAGACCCTGGAATTCATCTTCTTTACCAGCGAATCTTTGTTTCAATGCATCCCTGTATCGATTGTATTCGTTCGTATAATCTATGTAAAAGTATAGTGTTGTCCCAAGTGCAGCATACACAACAGGAATCTTCCAGTAGCTCTTATTGTAGAATTGACCGAGTCCTGGAACGATGGCTGAGTAGAAAGCGGCTTTGGCTGGCCTCAGTGGATCTTGTTCCTGATAAGCGTAAACATCATCTTTATCTTCGGATATCTTAAGGTCAGAATCCTGCGCCATACTATTAAAAGCGCAAAACAACACAAGCAGGCTAATTCTAATCATCTTTGGTCAGTAAATGTTCTAATCGTTTCAGGTCTTCTTCTGATGAAAACGGAATGATGATCTTTCCATTGCCTTTTTTGGTCGACCTTATGGAAATATCTGCTCCCAGACTTTCCTTAATGTCCTTCAGTGCTCGCTTTTGATCTAGGGTTAAAGGATCTTCTTTTTTGCTCTCGCTCTTTGGTTCTTTATAATCCTGGATCAGCTTTTCAGTTGCCCTGACCGATAATTTGTTCTTGATGATGCGTTCGTATATCTCTAGTTGATGTTCATGGTCTTCGATATTGACGAGCGCTCTTCCATGTCCCATGCTTAAAAGTCCGTCCCGCATACCGGTCTGGATGATCGGGTCCAGTCTAAGTAATCGTAGATAATTGGCTATCGTGGACCTTTTCTTCCCCACGCGTTCGCTCAGGGATTCCTGAGTAAGTTGCACTTCATCGATCAGTCTTTGGTAGGAAAGCGCGATCTCAATAGGGTCCAGGTCCTGACGTTGGATGTTTTCCACCAGTGCCATTTCCAGGGTTTCCTGGTCATTAGCTATACGAACAAATGCAGGAATGGTTTCCAGCCCTGCGGTCTTGCTTGCTCTGAACCTTCTTTCGCCAGATACTAACTGGAATTTATTGAAATCTAATTTTCTGACCGTAATCGGCTGGATAACCCCAAGCTCTTTGATGGAAGACGCCAGCTCATCCAGAGCTTCATCGCTAAAACTACTTCTGGGCTGGAACGGGTTTACTTCTATGGCATCAAGCTCAAGTTCAACGATATTACCTACTACTTTGTTAGCGTTCTCGTCTTCAGCTGATGTAATATCATTCTCAGGATCTTTTAATAGGGCGGATAAACCTCTGCCTAAAGCTTTCTTTTGTCCTTTCTTCGCCATATCCTATTTATTATTTTCTATTATTTCTTCTGCCAGGCTCAAATAATTGTTAGCTCCCTTTGAAGTAGCATCATATTTTATGATGTTCTCTCCATAGCTGGGCGCCTCGCTTAATCTTACGTTACGCTGAATGACACTCTTGAAGACCATTTCTTCAAAGTGCTTTTCTACTTCTTCTACTACCTGATTGGACAGTCTCAACCTGGAATCGAACATGGTCAATAACATGCCTTCGTAATCCAACTCTTTATTGTGTAATTTTTGAACGCTTTTAATAGTGTTTAATAACTTTCCTAATCCTTCCAGGGCAAAATATTCGCATTGAATGGGAATGATGACCGAATGAGCTGCTGTAAGTGCGTTAAGGGTCAATAAGCCCAGTGAAGGAGCACAATCAATGAAGATATAGTCAAAACTCTCAATAATAGGCTGAATCGCCTTTTTGAGCATGGATTCACGCTCTTCCTGTTCCACCAGCTCTATTTCCGTAGCAACAAGGTCTATATGTGCCGGAATAAGCTTTAATCCAGGTGATGAAGTATCTACGATGGCATCCTTAACATCAACTGAGTGTTCCAGGAGTTGATAGGTTCCTTTTTCCACACTTTCCACATCATAGCCCAGGCCAGATGTTGCATTGGCCTGCGGATCGGCATCTATCAATAATACTTTCTTTTCCAGAACACCTAATGCGGCTGCTAAATTCACAGCGGTCGTCGTTTTACCAACGCCACCTTTTTGATTAGCAATAGCAATTACTTTTCCCATGGATCATTAAAATTAGGAGCTCAAAAATACGATTAATTATTACATGATCAAAGCCTTGATCAAACTTGGGAAAAATAAGAATTTTTTGATCATGATACACATTTCAAGATCATAAGACCTATATATTAAAACTCCTAATGTTTTTTCAGCATTCATTTTCTGATTAATTCTTAATATTAGAATTCATTGATCATTTCTTGCTCTTGATCATTTCTTCCAGCATGTCCCACATTTCCTGAGGGATTTCCTCCAGCATATTGAACTGACCGGCACCTTTAAGCCATTCGCCACCATCTATCGTGATTACTTCTCCATTGATATAACCGGAAAAATCAGATACGAGATAAGCAGCAAGATTAGCCAGTTCCTGATGTTCGCCCACGCGTTTTAATGGAACTTTCCTGGCAAGGTCGAACTTTTCCTTGAGCTCTCCAGGCAACAATCTGTCCCAGGCTCCTTTTGTTGGAAAAGGACCTGGCGCAATGGCATTTTGACGGATGCCATATTTTGCCCATTCTACAGCTAATGACCGCGTCATGGCGAGTACTCCGGCCTTTGCGCTCGCACTGGGAACAACATAACCAGATCCGGTCGAGGCATAGGTTGTTACAATATTAAGAATGGACTTATCTTTCTCTTGTTCTTTGATCCAGTCTTTTCCTACGGCTAGCGTGCAATTCTTGGAACCTTTGAGTACGATATCGATTATGGTATCAAATGCATTGGAGGATAATCTTTCCGTAGGTGAGATGAAATTACCGGCCGCATTGTTCATCAATATGTCGATGCTACCTAATTGCTGCTTTGCATTTTCATACATCTTCACCACATCATCATAATTCCTCACATCACAACTAATGGCGATACATTTTCCATCTTTTTCTTGTTTGTTGAGCTCTTGGGCTGCTGTTTCTAATTTTTCATGATTCCTTGAGGTGATGACTACATTAGCTCCTAAGTGGAGGAAATATTGGCTCATGGACTTACCAAGTCCACTGCCACCACCGGTTACGATGATATTCTTTTGCTTCAGGCTGCCCTCAGGCAACATGGAACGCGTGTTCGCTTTGCTCATGTTATTTGTTTAGGACTCTTCGTCTATTAATATTTCCAGCAGTTCCACGGCCGCTTCACTGATTTTTGTGCCTGGTCCAAATACTGCTACCGCACCAGCATCAAAAAGGAAGTCATAATCTTTAGTAGGAATTACTCCACCTACGATAACCATGATATCTTCTCTGCCTAATTCCTTTAATCTATTGATCACATTAGGCACTAAGGTCTTGTGACCGGCTGCCAGCGATGATATGCCCAAGATATGGACATCGTTCTCAACGGCCTGTTTCGCAGCTTCATTAGGCGTTTGGAACAAAGGTCCAATATCAACATCAAAACCAAGGTCAGCATAACTGCTCGCTACCACTTTAGCCCCGCGATCATGACCATCTTGTCCCATTTTTGCGATCATTATCCGGGGTCTTCTTCCTTCTTTGTCCGCAAATTTATCAGCGAGTTCCTGTGCCTTTTTAAAACTGCTTTCCTCTTTCATTTCACTACTATATACACCGGTGAAGGTTTGGTTCTTTGCTTTATGTCTTCCAAACACCTCTTCCATGGCATTGCTTATCTCACCCAGAGTAGCTCTACTTCTTGCTGCATCAACCGCTAGTTCCAGTAAATTTCCCTTTTCATCATTGGCCGCCCTGGTTATCGCTTTTAGCTTTTCATCTACTTCCTGCTGATCGCGTTTGCCTCTTATGTTTTTTAGTGCTTCTACTTGCTCTTTCCTTACTTTTTGATTGTCAACTTCTAAGGTTACGATATCATCTTCCTGTTCCAGGCGGTATTCATTAACGCCCACGACCACTTCCTTTTTGCTGTCTATCCTGGCTTGCTTTTTGGCGGCCGCTTGTTCTATACGGAGTTTAGGGATGCCTTCTTCAATGGCCCTGGTCATACCGCCTAGCTCTTCTATTTCCTGAATGTGTTCCCAGGCTCTATCGGCAATATCCTGGGTCAACTTTTCCACATAGTAACTGCCGCCCCATGGATCAACCGTTTTTGTTACCTGGGTTTCATCTTTAAGATAAAGTTGGGTGTTCCTTGCGATTCGAGCTGAAAAATCAGAAGGAAGGGCAATGGCCTCATCCAGTGCATTGGTATGCAGAGATTGCGTTCCCCCGAATACTGCTGCCATGGCTTCGATCGAAGTCCGTGCTACATTGTTGAAGGGATCTTGCTCAGTGAGACTATAACCGCTGGTTTGACAGTGTGTTCTTAAGGATAGTGATTTAGGGTTCTTGGGCTCGAACTTCTTGACCAGTTTCGCCCATAACATTCTTGCCGCACGCATTTTAGCGATTTCCATGAAATGGTTCATGCCAATTCCCCAGAAAAAGGATAGGCGAGGGGCAAAGCTATCGATGTCCATACCTGCTTCCAACCCTTTTTTGATATATTCCAGCCCGTCGGCCAGTGTATAAGCTAACTCGATATCCGCTGTTGCACCTGCTTCCTGCATATGATAACCTGAAATACTGATACTGTTAAAACGTGGCATGTTTTGAGAGGTATATTCAAATATATCGGATATGATACGCATGGAAGGTGTAGGTGGGTAAATATAGGTGTTTCTGACCATGAATTCCTTAAGAATATCATTCTGAATGGTGCCGGATAATTTTTCCGGCGACACACCTTGTTCTTCAGCTGCCACAATATAAAAGGCCATTACGGGAATAACTGCACCGTTCATCGTCATGGAAACGGACATCTTGTCCAACGGTATTTGATCGAACAGCACTTTCATGTCTTCCACACTATCTATAGCCACGCCGGCTTTTCCTACGTCTCCGATAACACGAGGATGGTCACTATCATATCCACGATGGGTAGGAAGGTCAAAAGCAACGGAGAGACCTTTTTGTCCAGCTTTAAGGTTTCTTCTGTAAAAAGCATTACTTTCCTTAGCGGTTGAAAATCCAGCATACTGGCGAATTGTCCAGGGTCTTCCTACGTACATCGTGCTGTAGGGTCCACGAAGATAGGGCGGAATACCAGCTGCAAAGCTCAGATGGTTAAGATTTTGCACATCCTCTTGTGTATAATTGTTTTGCAGGTCGATTTTTTCAGCGGTTTCAAAGGATTTCTTCCGTGATTTCTTCCCTGTTTGTTCTTCTTTAACTAATTGCAGGTCTTCGATATCTTGTCTTTCCATGGATCAGGTTCTTTGTTTTTCTTTTTCAAGCCATTCTTTTTCAATGGACTCACTTAAACGTTTAGCAACAATGGGTTCTATCTGGGTGCGTTCATTCCTGGGCTCAAAAAATGGATGAAAATCCAACTGATCGAGAATATGTCCTTCCTCATCTACATAATTATTGATTCCAACCAGGGTTTGTCGTTGCTCGTCAAATGTTTTTTGTTCCTTTTCCGCCTTTTCCCGGATCTTCTGCTGGACCTTTCCTTGATGGACTTGCTTTAGTAGACCACCTGAGCGCTCTATGGACTTGAGAAGGTCTAAACCATTGTTAGCCAGTTCGCTGGTCATTTTTTCCAGGTAGTAGCTTCCTTGCACAGGATTATTGACCTTGTCAAGGTGGCTTTCCTCCCTGAGCATTAAAAGTTGGTTGCGTGCGATGCGTTGACCAAAGGCATTGGGATAATGGAATAGATGGTCATAGGGTAAATTGATGATCTCATTTGCACCTCCCAGTATACCTGCCATTGACTCTGCCGTGCTCCTGATCATGTTCAAGTTATAATCATATATTGTCTTGTTCCGTAAAGCGTTCGTGCTCTGAACGATCAATGCGGGTTGAATATCATATTTCTGGAGCAAGCTTTTTATCAGGTTCCTTAAGGCACGAAGTTTAGCGATCTCTTTAAAATAATGACTTCCCAGCGCGACTTTAATCCTTACTTCATTTATGTTGTTCAGAAGCTTCTTTTGACGAGCGATGTTCAGATACTCGTTCAGATGGGCTGCCGTATAAGCAAGCTGTTGAACCGCATCTGCGCCGGCATTATGATAGAGGTCGGCGTTGACAAAAAGCAAGTTCTGACCTTTGATCTGGCTTTCAAGCGCATTATTTATATTTTTTTCCTTACTGGGATAAGTACCTTTTTTCTCAAGATAGTTGATAGGATCAATAGCTAGTTTTACAAGCTCTATTCCTTTGAGTTGTTCAGCCAGTTCACTGAGGACTTCCTCACCGGCATCTACCTGAATGAACATACGGGCTTTCTTATCAGCGATCTTTTTTATCAATTCTATGATATCGGCTGAAAAAAGATTCTGCGTTTTAAACACCTGGACCTGTGTTCCTTTGTTCGCACTGGCTAATATAAGATCTGGGTCCAGTTTGTTCGATTCAAGGTCTATCTGCTCGGCTATCTGCCATTCATTTTCCGGATCGGGTATAAGCTTTTCCGGGAGGTCTTCCTGATGATAGAATGGCTTTATATTTATATTTTCTGCCGTACGTGTTAGTAGGTCATTGTAATCCTTGCCTTTTAGGTCCGATTGTATTTTTTGTTTCCATTCCTTCGCGGATACTTCATTAAATTCACTAAACGAAATTTTGCTCATATCAATCCTTTAAACTGTCTTTATATTCTATTATAAAAATGTCTTCCTCTGGTCTTTTCATAAAAAATTCCTTGCGGGCATATTCTTCGATCTGAAAAGGTTGCTGAAGTGCTTTGATCCCTTCTTTATCAGACCTTATTTCTGTTTTATAGTAATCGCGCCTTTTCTCTAATTTTTCAATTTCCTTGTTCATTTCCAGATGAACCAGCAGTGAATTAGTGTCTAAGAAAACCATCCAAACTATAAAGAATGTTCCTACCCATATGTATTTATTGAGCAGTAGCTTTCCTAACTTGTTCGGCATCATCTTTTTGAGGTCCATTGCTTTGAAGCTTTTATAGAGCTAGCGGAATTTTTCATAACAAATTTAAGAAAATAGTTTTATTATGCCTGATCCATTCATTAAAGCTTTATCTGCTATTGGAGTAAAGGTGCATTTTTCTGAGTGATATCACTTTTTATATCAGTTTTTCCCTGACCAGTGTTCTAACTACTTCTATGGCGACATTATTGAACTTATTATTAGGGATAATGATATCCGCAAATTCCTTAGAAGGTTCTATGAACTCTATATGCATGGGTTTTAGCGTATTTTGATATCGAGCAATGACCTCATCCAGTGTTCTATCGCGTTTTTCTATATCGCGTTTGATCCTTCTTATCAATCGCTCATCGCTATCTGCATGAACGTAAATTTTTACATCGAACAAGTCCCTGAGCTCTGGGTTGTTGAGCAATAGAATACCTTCTACGATCATTACTTTCTTAGGCGTTAATTTTTTGGTACGATTTGTCCTATTATGTTCCTTAAAGGAATAGATCGGCTGTTTTACAGTTTCTCCGGACCTTAAGTGTTTCAATTGTTCTACAAGTAGATCAAAATCTATGGACCTTGGGTGATCAAAGTTCACTTTCGTCCTTTCCTCATAACTTAAATGGGAAAGGTCCTTGTAATAATCATCCTGATAGATGACCCCGATGTCAAGAATGTCCAGTTCCTGTATGATCTGTTCTACAACGGTGGTTTTACCACTTCCTGTACCGCCGGCGATACCTATTATGAGCATCTTTGAAAATTTTGATAAAAATACGTATTCAAAACAAATGAACAACCATAGTGTATGATGATCGATTTGCTAAAAGCCTTTTTTATCATTACATTTCACAAAAAAATTCAACATGAGAAAGATACATTTTTTGGTGTTTTTGGTCTGTTTAACGGCTTGCGGTCAGCAAGACACGACGATCAATTCTATCAAGGAGGATTATGAACACAAAGTTATTACCGATAAAGTAGAAATTCCCTGGGGATTTGATTTTCTTCCAGACCAGTCCATCCTCATCACGGATAGAAACGGAAAGCTCTTCCATTATCAAGATGGGAATACCAAAGAAATAACTAAAGTGCCGGAAGTCTATGCGGAGAACCAGGGTGGACTTTTAGATATTAAGATACATCCGGAATATCCGGAGCAACCCTGGATCTACATTTCCTATTCATCCGTGGCCGGAGAGGAAGAAGGTGCTCATACGGCATTGGCGCGTGCTCAATTGAACAATGATGAACTTACCGACCTGGAAATACTTTACAAAGCTACGCCCAATACCACAAAAGGGATCCACTTTGGGAGTCGTATTGAGTTTGATAACGAAGGGTTTCTCTACCTTACCATAGGAGAACGTGGACAGCGCGATGTAAATCCACAGGATATCACACGGGATGGAGGAAAGGTTTACCGTTTCCATGATGATGGTAGCATACCCAGGAGCAATCCGTTCTATGATGAAGCTGATGCTAAGAAGGCCATTTATTCTTATGGACATCGTAATCCACAAGGAATGGAGCGGCATCCAGAAACAGGTAAGATATGGGTTCATGAACACGGACCACGCGGTGGCGATGAGATCAATATCATAAAGAAAGGAGCAAATTACGGCTGGCCCGTGATAACTTATGGGATCAACTACTCCGGAACGGAGATTACTGAGCAGACCTCACGACCAGGAATGGAGCAACCTTTCTATTATTGGGTTCCTTCTATCGCGCCAAGCGGTATGACCTTTGTAAGGTCGGAAAAATATCCGCATTTGAACGGAAATTTACTGGTTGGCTCTCTCAAGTTCGTTTATCTGGAGCATTTGATCCTGGAAGATGATAAAGTAAAGGACAGAGAAAAGATCTTGATGAACCATGGAAGATTAAGAAGTGTCAAGCAAGGTCCAGATGGCTACATCTATGCGGGAATCGAAGATGTAGGTCTGGTCAAGGTCCTTCCTAAAGAATGATCATCCGTGAATGGTCTGCTGTTTTCCCAGATCTTTCATGACTTCGGCTTCATAGTTCAGCAGGTCTTTCCATTTTTGATCTACTTCCTGTCTGTCACCGTACTGGCGGGCTAACTTCAGGAATAGGGTATAATGGTTGGCTTCGCTTATCATTAACTTCCTGTAGAAGTTGGCGATCTTCTTGTCGCTAAGTTCCTCAGATAATAAACGGAACCGTTCGCAGCTCCTGGCTTCTATAAGCCCGGCTACTAGTAACCTATGGACCAGTTGGGTATCCCTGTTGCCTCCTTTAGGAAAGAACTTCATGATCTTCCCCACGTATTCATCCTTCCTTTCCTTTCCCAGAGCGATGTCTCGTTCTTGCATCAGTTCATGAACCATCTTAAAATGGCTCATTTCCTCCTGGGCCAATTCGCTCATTTTGCTCACAAGGTCTGTGTATTCTGGGAAGCTTACGATCAGTGATATGGCGGTAGAAGCGGCTTTTTGTTCACAATAGGCGTGATCTACTAATATTTCTTCCAGGTTCTTTTCCGCGATACGAGCCCAGCGTGGATCCGTGGGAAGCGCTAATCCTAACATGCTCATAGTTCTAAATTGAATTTTTGTCTTAAGACTTCTACTTTTGGATTGATCTCAACTAACTTATCGTATTTTTCACGAGTTGTGACCAGGCTTTTCTCTTCTGTCCTTTTAACATGAATATGCATTTCAACATGCGTATTACGTAGGTTCTTTTTCAGGTAGTTCAAAAGCTTATCTTGTTCTCGCTGAAGATCTTCTTTCATTCCCTGTGCCGGTAAGGTCACTAGAAGTTCATTATCCTGGACCTTGATCTGGCAAGCTTCAAGAATGGCAGAAAGATTACGCTTCCCCGTATTCTTAACGATATCCGTATATTTTTTCCAGAACGCCAACACCTGATCTTTTGTAAACACCTCATTCATCTCTTTCTCTGGCACGTTCTTGTTCGCATATGCGGATTGCACCTTTTTCTTTTGATGGATGCTTTTGATAGATAGACCGGCCACTTTCTTTCTCATGGGTTGTTCCTCCGGTTCATTGACAGAGGTTTTCGCTGAAGCTGATGTTTCATTCTGTACTTTTTCCTCTGGTCGATCATTTAGTATATCAGATGAAATCTTTTTATCATTAGAAGTTACCGACTTTTCATCATGCTGTTCTTCAGATGAGCTTTGGGAATTACCAGGTTCGTATTCAGATCCTTCTAGCTTATTATTATCGTTATCTTTTTTTACTACATCATCATCGGCTGGAAGTATTCTTGCACTGGTATGACCATGAGCATCATCATTGTCTCCAGAACTATTTTGCTCTCCCGTTTGTTTTTTAGTATTTGATTGATGATCTTCTTTCTGTATCGCCTTAGCATCATGCTTAAAAGCAGCGTCATCTTTGGTTTGCTGCTGTACAGGCTTATTTAAGTTTTTTTTTTGATGCTGTTCCTCATTCGGGGAACCTATGATGTTCATCAAGGCCAGTTCTAGTGAAATCCTTTGATTATAAGAATTCTTGTACTTGTAATCGCACTCGTTGGCGATATTGATGCTCTTTATCAGAAAGTCCGCAGAAAGTGCTTTGGATTGTCTTATATATTCTTGCTTCGCCTCATCGCTAACTTCCAGGAGCTTGACGGTCTCCTGATTTTTTGCGACCAGGATGTCTCTGAAATGAGAGGCTAATCCGCTGATAAAATGATGGCCGTCAAATCCCTTTGCCAGTAATTTATCCAGGAGCAAGAGCGCACTATTCAGGTCTTGGTTGGCCAAATGGTCAGTCATTTCAAAATAGGTCCTAAAGTCAAGGATGTTAAGGTTCTGACTAACTTCTTCGCGCTTGAGCTCATTCCCACAGAAACTGACCACCCGATCAAAAGTGGATAATGCATCTCGCAAGGCACCATCGGCGTGTTCAGCTATTAGGTGTAAGGCATCATCATCTGCTGTAATCCCTTCTTGTTCAGCTACTTTTTTAAGATGACCTTTGATATCGGTAACGCTAACCCGCTTAAAATCAAATATCTGACAACGCGAAAGGATAGTTGGTATGATCTTGTGCTTTTCCGTCGTGGCCAATATAAATATGACATGTTTGGGTGGCTCTTCCAGGGTCTTCAGGAAAGCGTTGAACGCGCTAGAGGACAGCATGTGTACTTCGTCAATAATGTAAACCTTGAATTTTCCGGTTTGGGGTGGAATCCTCACCTGGTCGTTCAGGTTTTTTATGTCTTCTACCAGGTTATTAGAAGCAGCGTCCAGCTCAAAGATGTTAAATGAAAAGTCCTGTTCCTTTTCACCTGATTCCTTCTCATTGATCTTCTTGGCCAATATCCTTGCGCAAGTGGTCTTTCCAATTCCTCTCGGACCTGTAAAAAGAAGGGATTGAGCTAAATGATCGTTTGCTATGGCCTTTTTTAAGGTATCCGTTATCGCCTGCTGTCCCACGACATCTTCAAATTCTTTAGGTCTATATTTCCTGGCCGATACGATAAATTGCTCCATGATACAAATATAATTATTGCGTTGAAATATGGAAGCTCCAGTATCGATGAAAATCATAAAGACTTCCTTATCCGGTAAAGATTTTGTCGTAATGTTAGTGTTTAATGATCTACTAATAACCTTTTTGCTTTAGCTGACTTTTATCATGATCCCAGTATTTAGGGTCGCTTTCATTTCATTTTTTATCAAATAAGCATTAACTTAGTTCTTTAATGATTTTACTGTATTAATCCATAATCAAGTTTATGTTAGACGCGAAGATACCAGCTGGTGAACTCAAGGATAAATGGCAAAATTATAAGGCTAATGCCAAACTGATCAATCCTGCTAATCGGCGAAATTATAAGATCATCGTTATAGGAACTGGACTTTCGGGAGCTTCTTCGGCTGCGAGTTTAGCGGAATTAGGCTTTCAGGTAGAAGTGTTTACCTTTCATGATTCGGCCAGGCGTGCACATTCCGTTGCAGCCCAAGGTGGTGTGAACGCGGCAAAGGATTATAAGAATGATAGCGACAGTGTTTGGCGTATGTTCTACGACACGTTAAAAGGAGGTGATTTTCGTTCTAGGGAAGCCAATGTCTACAGACTTGCAGAATGCAGTATGTCGCTGATCGATCAGGCGGTAGCACAAGGGGTTCCATTTGCTCGTGAATATAGTGGTTATCTTAGTAATCGGTCATTTGGAGGTGTTCAGGTAAGCCGGACGTTTTACGCTCGTGGCCAAACTGGTCAGCAGTTGTTACTTGGAGCATATCAATCCCTGATGCGCCAGAGTGCAGGAAAGAACCTCAAGTTGAACACAAGACATGAAATGCTGGATATCATCACCTTGAACGGTGAAGCCAAAGGTGTTGTGGTCAGGAACATGGACACAGGTAGTATTTCAACGCATCATTGTGATGCGCTTATCATAGCTTCTGGAGGCTATGGCAAGATCTATTATCTGAGCACGCTGGCCATGAACTGTAATGCGACCGCCATCTGGCGTGCTCATCGAAATGGAGCTTTTATGGCTTCTCCCAGTTGGACGCAATTCCATCCAACTTCGTTACCTCAGTTAGGTAGCTATCAGAGCAAGTTGACGCTTATGAGCGAGTCTTTACGTAATGATGGTAGGATCTGGGTGCCCAAATCCGCTGATGAAAAACGTTCTCCTAATGAAATCCCAGATGAAGATCGTGACTATTATCTGGAAAGACGCTATCCAGCCTTTGGAAATCTTGCTCCCAGGGATATTTCCTCCAGAGCGGCAAAAGAGCGGATTGATAAAGGTTTTGGCGTAGGACCAATGAAAAATGCGGTATATCTTGATTTTAAGGATGCTATAGAACGTGATGGCAAAAAAACCATACAAGAAAGGTATGGCAATCTGTTTGAAATGTATCGAAAGATAACAGGACTGAATGCTTATGAAGAGCCCATGATGATCGCACCGGCAGCTCATTTTAGTATGGGCGGACTTTGGGTGGACTACCGATTGATGACCAACCTTAAAGGCTTATTCTCATTAGGAGAATCCAATTTTTCTGATCATGGAGCCAATCGATTAGGAGCAAACAGTTTACTTCAGGCTTGTGTGGACGGTTATTTTATTTCGCCCAGTACGGTGATGGACTATTTAGCAGAGATCAAACCCATGGAAAAGGACGAAATCCATGCATGGGAAAAGGCTGCAAAACGGACCAAAGAAAAGGTAGGTCAGCGCATTGATAGATTATTAGCCATAAAAGGGAACACGACTGCAGAGGAATTCCACAAAGAACTAGGACAGATGCTCTACGCGAACTGCGGTCTCGCAAGGAATCAAAAGGATATGGAATTTGCATTAGGATCCTTGTATTCCATTCAGGAACGTTTCTACAAGGAATTGCTCATTCCAGGCGATGCAGCGGCGATCAATTTTGAACTTGAGAAAGCGATACGAGTTGAAGATTATCTGGAAATGGCCATACTTATCGTAAAAGATGCTTTACAGCGAGAAGAGTCCTGTGGAGCGCATTTCAGGGAAGAGCATCAGACCGAGGACGGAGAAGCACTTCGAAATGACGATGATTTCAGATACGTCAGTGCCTGGGAATATAAAGGAGATAATCGTTATGAACTCCATAAAGAACATTTGAGCTTTGACCACGTTGAGTTAAAAGAAAGAAGTTATAAGTAAGGATTAAAAAAAAATAAGCATGGAATTACAGCTTCATATTTGGCGACAAGCCGGACCCGATAAAAAAGGAGACTTTGAAGAACATTACTTAGATGACCTGGATGAACACATGTCCGTACCTGAGATGATGGACCACTTGAACAAGAAGATCATAAAATCGGGTGGCGATCCGGTTGCCTTTGAAAGCGATTGTCGTGAAGGTATCTGTGGTCAATGTGGTTTTGTCATCAATGGTCATGTTCATAGTCCAGAGAAAAGCACAACGACCTGTCAAACCCATCTTAGAAGTTTTAAAAATAGACAAACGCTCTATCTGGAACCCTTTAGGGCTGATTCATTTCCAGTAAAAAAAGACCTTGTCATTGATCGTTCTGCTTTTGATCGGATTGTTCAAGCCGGTGGATACATTGGTGTGAATACTGGACAAGCTTCAGAGGCTAACACAACATTGATCAATCACGAGCTTGCTGAGGACGCTTTTGATTCCGCAGCTTGCATAGGTTGTGGAGCTTGTGTAGCTACCTGTAAGAATGCCAGTGCAATGCTTTTTACATCCGCTAAGATCAATCATTTATCGATGTTACCACAAGGAAAGCCAGAAGCTTCAAAGCGTTTAGAAAATATGGTAACGCAAATGGATTCAGAAGGCTTTGGTTCTTGCACTTATACCGGTGCCTGTGAGGTGGTCTGTCCTCAGGACATTTCGCTTAAGAACATCACTGAGCTAAATAGAAAATGGCTTTGGGAAAAGATCCTTTAAGCATGTTGAACGTAAGCTTTTGCTTATCGAGACTTAGGCCTCATTATAAAAGTATTAAATGTCTAAAATTTTGGTATAATTAAACCGAATACTAATGTAGGAACGCGGAAATAAAGAAAAATAAATGTAACTTTTTAAATCTTAGACAACAGCATAATTTTTATTGATAATTGTAAAAAAAGTATTCATTGTTTTTTGAAGCTTGGTTTTGGGTTTCTTTACATTTAATGAACGCTTAAATTATTTTATTCAAAAACTACCAAAAAACATAAGATCTTTAAATACATTTGTATTTATAAATATTTATAATGAAAAAAATATTACTCGTTAGCTTTGTTGTTTATTTCATTTCCTGTAGCTCGGGGAATGTCGTTTTTGTAGCTGACTTGAATAAGCGCGTTAAAGTATTCAAGAACGATACTTTTCAATTCTATTACCCTAAAAAATGGGTGAAATTTAATGAAGGAGAGACATTTCAAAAGAAAGCAATAATAAGCATTGCTCCCAAAAAAAAGATATATAATTCATATAGTATAAAGAAAAAAATTTACGGTAAAAACAGAAAAATTAATCTTAGCGAAAAAGGTAAAAAAAGTTATCCAGATACTGATTTTGATAAAGCTTTGAAAGGAAAAGATGCCTGGGCTAAAATAAAAATCAACTTAAATAAAAATATATTAATAGATGAAATAGTTACAAGTTATACTTCCACGAATATAAACAGTTCGATGTATAAAAATTTTGAGTTATCAAAGATCAATAATGACTTCTACATTATATCATATAGAAAATCAGGTAGAAAAAGAGAATCAAATTATTCCTTTGGTGATTTTATTTATAAAGTATATCTCAGGCAAAAAGGAGATGACGTCTATCAGATCGTTTACTCCGCAGGTCAATATTCGTACAGTGACTATGAAGATGAAGCATCAATGATCTTACGATCATTTAAATTTTTGGATGAAATAGAGTGAATTTATCTTCTGGTCTTAGCTAATAACCTTAAGATTTCCAGGTATAACCATATCAAAGTAACCATCAGTCCAAAAGCGCCATACCATTCCATGTATTTTGGCAATTGATGTTCTTCACCTTTATCAAAGAAATCAAAATCCATAACCAGATTGAGCGCGGCAATAATGACAACGACAACGCTAAACCCAATTCCTATCAGACCACTACCGTGAATATAAGGAATTTGTACACCAAAAAATCCCATGATAAAACTCAAAAAATAGACCAGTGCTACGCCGCCGGTAGCTGCAAAAACACCCATTCTAAATTTCTCTGTTACTTTAATAATGCCATACTGATATAAGCTAAGCATCACCAGAAGAATACAAAGCGTGATCAGTATAGCTTGCAAAACAATGCCGTTATACATATTTTCAAAAAGCATTGAAATGGCACCTAAGAACAATCCCTGAAAAACAGCATATAACGGAGCTAAAGTAGGAGCGAGGTTTTGTTTAAAAATGACCACTAAAGCCGTAATAAAACCGGCTATTGCTCCACCAATGGTGATAATCTGTGTGTAAGCCGGATTTTCAGCTGCGTAACTCCAGCTAAAACTTCCGGTAAGTAAAACGATACCTAAAAGCGCCAGGGTTTTGTAAACCGCACCTTTTGCGGTCATCGTAGCTTCTCCTGTAAGCGTCTCTACTTTTAATCTTTTATCAGATAGTACTGGATTGCCTGATGATATTAATGCCATGATTTGTTTTTTGTAATATTACATATTTTTTATAAAATGGTCAATTTGATTTTTTTATTTGTACGATTTGATTTTTGGATTATAGATGCTTCACTAATAATTTCAAAGTTTCTTATTACAGCATCAACTGTTTTATGATCCTTCTTAAATTCTTTAAGATCATAACTAACCAAGTACTCAGATATTCTACTCATTGCTAATTGAATATCTTCTAAAAAATGTAGGTTTGAACGATAAGATGATTTCAAGTTAAATATATTTTACCTGATTCAAAATTTGATCTCTCAATTGACTTTTCAGGGCTTTTCGTGTAACTAAGTCCACTTTTCTTTTAAATATTTTTTCTAAATATATTTCAAGTGATAGAAATTTCCATCCAATAGGTTTTTCTAATTCAACAAGTAGATCAATATCACTTTCTTCAGAATAATTTTCATTTGAAAATGAGCCAAATAAACCAATTTTCTTTACGCAGAATTCTTTGTAAAGTTCAGGTTTTAATTCTCTTGACTTATCTATTATATCATCCTGTGATACCATACAACAAATATAATTATTTTAGCTAACAACTAATTATATTTTATTGCTCTGTTAGGCTGTCCAAAACAAACCTGATCAAGGACTTAACGCTAGCTTTTGGGTCTTTACTAAATTCTTTTGTTGAACGATTGGCAATGATCGCGTTCATCGATACCGCATGGTGACCTAACAATTTGGACATCGCATAGATCGCGCTGGATTCCATTTCTAAATTACTGACTTTGTATCCGTTAAACTCAAATTCCACCAATTGGTCAATAAACGAAGGGTCGCTTAATCCTAACCTTAAAGTTCTATTCTGCGGTCCGTAAAATCCAAGGTTGGTTCCCGTATAACCGCTATAAACACCTTTTTTTCCTTCAAAAAGTCGCGTTAGCTTATCGCTGGCATCAACCACATAAGCGGTTGGTTTACCACTATTAAGTCTTAAATGCGCATTGAGCTTTATCGTCGCTTCGGTATTCAATACATTTTCGTGTTTGTAATAGTGGATTAATCCGTCAAAACCGATACCTGCTTTTCCCATCACAAAATGGTCAAGCGGTACTTCCGTTTGAATGCCGCCGGATGTTCCTATTCTAATGATATTTAAGGATTTAAGCTCTTTTTTAATTTCTCGCGTTTTCAGATCGATATTGACCAGAGCATCTAGCTCATTCATGACAATATCAATATTATCAATGCCTATGCCCGTGGAAATGACCGTGAGTTTTTTGCCTTTATAATATCCGGTTTGTGTTTTGAACTCACGCTTTTGCGTTGAAAAAACAATTTCATCAAATAAAGAGGTTACCTTTTCAACGCGGTCCTGATCGCCAACTGTGATAATGGTGTCTGCGATGTTCTCAGGTCTTAAATTAAGATGGTATATGCTTCCATCGGGATTGAGTATAAGTTCAGAGGAAGGTATTTTCATAGGATTATCTTGATAATAAAGGCATTATTTAAAAGAGCTGAAGTAAATATCAACCACCAACGCGCCTGGTCTTAAAACCCAAGTCCTGAAGGATCTTCATCACCTGATCTCGATGATCACCTTGTAATAATATATTTTCATCTTTACTTGAACCGCCAATACCTAATTCCTTCTGTATTAACTTAGTGAGTTCTTTAAAATCCTGTTTATTTCCCTGGTAGTTCTCTATGATGGTGATCGGTTTACCTTTGCGTTTTTCATATTTACAGATCACTGGATCTTCCTGTATCCATAGTCCGTTTTCTGTGTTTTGGTTCTCATCAGCTGGTCTTTCCGGCGCATGATCCGGGAAGTGCTTTTTCAGTTGGTCTTTTAGGTCCATCTTATTTTTTTAATCCGATTTCTCTTAATCGCTGATCCAGGAATTCACCGGCGCTGATATCCTTATATTGTTTAGGGTGTTCAGAATCAATGCATTCCTCTAAGCAATCGAGCTTCATTTCACTTCGCGGATGCATAAAAAACGGAATCGAGTAGCGCGGCTGATCCCATTCTTCACGTGGCGGATTGACCACACGATGGATGGTGGATTTCAATTTATTGTTCGTATGGCGTTCTAGCATATCGCCCACATTGATGACCAGCTCATCTTTCTCGGGCTTCGCATCGATCCATTCGCCATCTCGGTTCTTAACCTGCAAACCACCGGCTGAGGCACCCATGAGAAGCGTTATCAGATTGATATCGCCGTGAGCACCAGCTCTAACAGCTCCATCTGGTTCTTCGGTGATCGGCGGATAATGTATTGGACGTAGAATGCTGTTGCCGTTACTTGCCCAATGATCAAAATAATGCTCATTTAAGCCTAATCTTAAAGCTAAAGCACGCAAAACATAAATGCCGGTCTTTTCTAATTGCTGATAGGCTTCAATGCCAACTTTATTAAATTTTGGTAACTCTTTCACTTCCACATTATCTGGATATTCTTCTGTCAGATCCGCATCCTCATCCGGTATTTGACCAAAATGCCAAAATTCCTTCAGATCGCCCTTTTTCCGGCCTTTAGCATGTTCTTTGCCAAATGGTACATAGCCACGCTGGCCGCCTATATCAGGGCGTTCGTATTGTAATTTGGTCTCTTCCGGCAGGTCAAAGAATTCTCTAACCTGATCATACAGGTCTTTCATCAATTCATTGCTTAAAAAATGATTTCTAAGGGAAACAAAACCTATGTTCTCATAAGCTTGTCCGATCTCATTGACGAAATTCTGCTTGCGTTTGGGATCGTCCGATAGAAAATCAGCCAGATCTACACTGGGAATTTTTGTATAAGCCATTTGAAAATAATTTTCTTCTCCAAAAATACTGAATTCTTATCAAATTGGGTTTTACTTGCTGAAATAACCTGATATTTGACAAAAGAATTAGTGCTGATCCCTTAATTGCAAAATTGCTCTTGCAACCTCAGCTTGGCCGGAATGATAATCACCTTCGGACAATGTTACGCTAGTTTTATTGGATTCGATTATCTTCAATTCTTTAAGATCTTCTTCAAGTTCCTCTTCATCATACAGAAGTTCAATATTCTTAGGACCGCCAGAAGGTTTGCCTAATTGATCCTTAGCAAATGCTTCTATTAGGACCATTCCATTAGGCTTGAGCCATTTGATGAGCTTATTGTGAAAATTTCTTCTTACATCGGGTGGAAAATGAGCATAGACCAATGCGATGACATCAAATTTTTGATCTAGCTCAACTTCGTTCACATCAGCGATAAAATAATCGATATCAACTTGATGTTCGTGTGCTAATCGCATGGCTTTCTTCTTTGCTTCTTCACTGAAATCAAAAGCGGTTACTTGCCAACCTGACCTAGCCGCGAAAACGGCATTCCTTCCTTCGCCATCACAAGGTAATAATAGCTTACCGGGTTTTAAGGAGCGGAGTTTTTGTTTTAAGAATTCATTGACATCACGGCCATAAACATATTCCTTTTGCGCATATCTTTTATTCCAAAATTCTTTCATTTCAAGTCATCTTACAATTAATAGTTGATCAGTTCTCCACCTTTCTTTTTGACATCCCGGTAAGCATTGTCAATGGCTTCTTCATCAAGACCTTTTGTCGCGTTTTTGATCAGCCTTGTCCTGAAATTTTCCCTTAATGCATCTAGTGCGGTAAAATAAACGCAAACATCGGTCGCCAGACCACAGATGAAGACTTCATTAACTTGTTTCGCCTTTAAGTAATCAGCTAATGCCGTGGTCCGCTTATGTTGATTATCAAAGAAACCGCTGTAACTATCTATCCTCAAGTCTGTCCCTTTTCTAAAGATCGCTTCCACGGGTTTCAGGTCAAGGTCTTTACTGAACGCTGCGCCGTGACTACCTTGCACACAATGTTCTGGCCAAAGGGTTTGGACCTCTCCGTTCAATTCTAGCTGATCAAAAGGTTCGTAGCCATCATGTTGGGATGCGAAACTATAATGTCCATCAGGATGCCAATCTTGTGTGGCGACCACCAGATCAAAATCCCGGGAAATTTTATTGATAATAGGAATGATCCCATCGCCATCCGGGACGGCTAATGCGCCGCCAGGAAGAAAATCATATTGTACATCTACGATAATTAATGCCTTCATATCGATTTGTTTTTAGTGATCAATTGATGTCTCAGTTCATAGAGTTCATCGGATAATCCTACTTTATAGATATGAGAATTATCAAATCTTTTGTATTCTGGTTCTAATTTGTTAAGCTGCTCTCGCGCGTAAGCTGCGATTTCCGATACTGGTGTGGGAGCTTTTACTTGCTTTCCATCCTTCATCACAGTTTCTAATAATGCTTTTGTTCTAAAAGGTTTAACGTTCATGGATTTCAGTGGATCATTCGGGGAATGCATTGTTGAGAAAGACCTTTCCGATCTTAGAGCAATGATATCCGCACCGATCCAATTGCCCTGATGATCGGATAATCGATAGACTTGTTTTATGCCGGGAATGGTGACCTTTTCGATGGATTCGGATAATTTGATGCTCGGCTGTTCATTGTGTTGGGCCAATTTGTAAACACCATCCAATGCCGCATCGGGCTTACCGATCATCAGCGAAGTGCCCACGCCAAAGAAGTCGATGGGAGCTTTTTGTTCCTTCAGGCTCTTGATGACCTTTTCATCCAGTTGATTGGATGCGGCAATCTTAACCGATGCTAAGTCCGCATCATCTAACATTTCCCTGGCTTTTCTGGAAAGATAGGCCAGATCGCCGCTATCTAATCGAATTCCCAACAATTGTTGACCCTTCGCTTGCATTTCCTTAGCGACCTGAATAGCATTGGGAATACCGCTATTTAAAGTATCATAAGTATCTACTAACAGTACACAATCGCCCGGCCGATGTTCGGCATAGTCGCGAAAAGCGTCTATTTCATGATCATAGCTTTGAACGAACGAATGTGCCATGGTCCCGGAAACAGCAATGTTAAGATCCTGAGCGGCCTTTACATTGCTGGTCGCATCAAATCCACCGATGATGGCGGCTCGAACACCGTGATAGGCCGCGGTGGATTGTGCCCGACGCAACCCAAAATCTACCAATTTAGCCTGACCGGCAACCTGTTTCATCCGACTGGCTTTCGTAGCGATCAAAGTCTGATAGTTCAGGATGTTCAAAAGCAGTGTTTCAATGATCTGCGCTTCTATAAGCGTTGCTTCCACCTGTAAGATAGGTCGGGTAGGGAAGACCAGGTCGCCTTCGCGAGTGCTGTAAATATGACCGTTGAACTTGAAATCCTTTAAATAGTTTAGAAAATCAGGGTCAAAGCCATTGGTCTTTAAAAATCGGATATCATCATCTGAAAAATAAAGGTCTTCAATAACCTTCAATACTGTTTGCAATCCGCAAAACACGGTATAACCTCCATCAAAAGGCTGTTTACGGAAGAAGTAGTCAAAGACCGCCCTTTCATGCACTCGGCCGGTCTTAAAATAGACCTGCGCCATACTAAGTTGGTAAAGGTCCGTATAAGAAGCGGTGTAATGGAACATCTTATATTTGACATTTTTACAAATTTACGAAACTTAGCCTTTAAGCTTTCTTAAAATATTCGTCGTTTCCGACTCGGATATGAGATTTAGAAGTGAGATTTTAGATAAAATTCAAGTAGCTTATTATCAGTTAATAAAATATCAAGAGCAAGGACAAACATCAGTTTATATCTACTTTATTTTGTTAAGGCATGGTGCTTCTGGTCGATTTACTTTTACCCCATCGCGAAGTTCTTTAGGTGCAAAAAAGGGATAATAACGATTCGAGCTGCATTACGCTTATACAATGTTTGCGCGGGCTTTTCTGATCACCTTTTTAAAGCGCCGAGTTGCATGATCAAGCTCAAATTATCAACAATTCCTTTTTCTTTTGTTACCAATCCGTTTTTTATTTTCAAGATCGTGATACCAGATACTGATATTTTTTTATCAGAAGATTCCACCCCGAACAGATTTCCGTTTTTGTGGGTTCCATCGTATTTCCATTCTACCGTAACCATCTGTTCGGCTTCGTTGGGGATCAAATTATTAATCGTAATTTTTAAGTCAGGGAAGAAATCATAAGTCATTTCGAGCATAGATCTATAATTTGTAATCCCTACATAAGATTTTTCAAAGTGAGTGTAATGCACAACGATTTTTTCATCAGCATATTTATCAAGTAGGAACGCTTTTTCCGCATTCCAAATTTGCATATATTCTGATGCAATTTTTTTTAGATCTTGCTTCTCCATATTTTAATGTATTACAATTTTTCAGCTTGCGTAGAAAATTCTATAGAACATTAAGAACCATCGCCTGTAAGTTCCAGGAATCGTTCTTCCAGTCCTTGCGTTATTTTTTGCAGGTTGAGGATCTTTAATCCATTATCATAGGCGAAGTCAAATACTTCGCTTCTTCTATCGGTCGTGGTAGTGAACTCTATTTGATATTTGAATCCTTTGATGTTCTTCACCTTTTTTACTTGAGGAATGGATTCTAACGCGACCTCTTCCACCCGATAATTGAACTCGACCTCTATAAGCTGTTTTTCATCCGCATCGCTTTGTAGCACTTTATCATCTACAATGCGACCTTGATGGATGATCACTGCACGCTCGCACATGGCTTCAACTTCCTGCATGATATGCGTGGAAAGTAGTATCGTGGTTGACTTGCCTATTTCCTGGATCAATTCGCGAATACTGCTCAGCTGATGAGGGTCCAGTCCGGTGGTAGGCTCGTCCAGGATGAGCACTTCAGGCTCATGGAGCAAACATCCAGCAAGGCCTACGCGCTGCCTGTAACCTTTGGACAACTGATGGACCTTTTTATTGCATTCTGCTCTTAAACCTGTTTTGTCGATTACGCTTTCTATTTTGGGTTTATCTACTTTTCTTAGTTCTGCGATAAAGTTCAGATATTCCCGCACGTGCATTTCTGGGTACAATGGGTTGTTCTCTGGCAGGTATCCCAATTTGGACTTGGCTTTCAAGGTTTCTTTTGTCACATCGGTCTTATCGATGAACACCTGACCGTCATCGGCAATTAGATAGCCACAGATGATCTTCATCAATGTGGACTTTCCCGCACCATTAGGGCCGAGAAAACCTACGATCTGCCCCTTTTTGACCTCGAAGTTCACTGAATCCAGCGCTTTTTGTTCGCCGTAGGATTTGGTTACCTTGTTTATGATGATGGACATGTGCTATTTAATAAAAAAGTGCCTCAAAGCTACAAAATGATCGGCTGAAAAAGAAAGTGCAGAGCTTCTTCTTTCCAGAATGGTGAACCGGAGTATTAGTTTTTTCTATTTTATGACCATCCATCGGTCTCCAATAATTATGATTATATTAATTTCACAATTTGAAATGAAATAATGCAGATGCAAGGACAAGTTTACAGGTCCACGGGAAGTTGGTACGTGGTCAAGGTAGGAGATAGCTTTTACGATTGTAAGATGAAAGGGAAGATACGCTTGAAAGGGCTGAAGACCACCAATCCCGTGGCGGTGGGCGATCATGTGGATATCGAGCTGGAGCAGAAAGGCGATCAGACATTAGGACTTATCAAGAACATCCATGATAGAAAGAACTATATTATCAGAAGATCGGTCAAGTTATCTAAACAGGTGCAGATCGTTGCCGCTAATATCGATCAGGTTTTCCTTATGATCACACTCAACAATCCGCCCACTTCTACGACCTTTATCGATCGTTATCTTGTAGCGGCAGAGGCGTACGGTATTCCGGTAAGGCTACTGTTCAATAAGCTGGATTCTTATGATATGGACGACTTTGCAGAGATGAAGTTCCTGGCCGATACTTACCGTGAAATAGGCTATACTTGTGTAGGTACATCAGTGGTTGAAGATAGGAACATCGATAAGGTCGAAGAGCTGATGAAAGATAAGACCTCACTCTTTGCCGGACATAGTGGAGTAGGGAAGAGTTCGCTGATCAACCTGATCGCTCCAGAACTGGAGCTGAGCGTTAAGGAGATATCAGAGCAGCATATCCAGGGAAAACATACTACGACCTTTGCGGAAATGTTCGATCTGGACATAGGTGCGAAGATCATAGATTCACCCGGCATCAAGGGATTTGGTCTGGTTGAATTCGATGATCAGGAGATCGCGGACTATTTTCCTGAGTTCAACGAACATCAGCAGGACTGCAAGTTCAACAACTGTTTGCACGATAAGGAACCCAAATGCGCTGTAAAAAAGGCCGTTGAAGCAGATCAGATACCTTATTTCAGATACCAGAGCTATTTGAAGATCTTGCATTCCGAGGAAGATACTTACAGGAAAGATATTCATCATCAAAAATGAGAGCAGTAGTTCAAAGAGTAAAAAAAGCAAGCGTAAAAGTTGCCGATAATAAAGTAGCTGAGATAGGCAATGGATTATTGATATTCGTAGGGATAGAAGATGCTGATGAGCAGGAAGACCTGGAATGGCTCAGCAAGAAGGTCATTAATACGCGGATATTCCCTAACGAAGAAAAACCAATGAACCGTTCCGTTGAAGCTATTAACGGCGAATTGCTGGTCGTAAGCCAGTTCACCTTACATGCATCCACAAAAAAAGGTAACCGGCCCAGTTTTGTTCGTGCAGCAGCCCCGGATAAGGCGAGATCATTATATGATCAATTCGTGGATCAATTAAGAAAAGATACGGACCAGGAAATTGCCACGGGAGCTTTTGGCAAAATGATGGAGGTTTCAATGATCAATGATGGTCCGGTTACCATTATTATTGACTCAAAGAACAGGGAATAATATGGATATTTTTTGCCTATCAGGATCGGCCAGTCCGCAAAGCAGTAATTATTATTTGCTCAAAGCGATCGAGAAGAGTTTTGGCGACCAATATGACATTGAGGTTTATGACAAGATCAGAGAATTCGAGCTGTTCACCCCTCAAAGATTGCAAGAAGGTATTCCAGCCGATATTACAACTTTTAAATCAAAATTAGCTGCTGCTAAGTCAGTAATCATCGCCACCCCAGAGTATTCGCATAACATTCCGGCTGTTTTAAAAAATATGCTGGAATGGTGCACCCATTCCGGCGAGCTAGCTGATAAATACGTATTACCTATCACTTTTACGCCTAAAGAACCCAGAGGCGAGTTTGCGATGCAGTCGCTTCTAATGACTCTACAAACCCTTAAAGCGAAGGTAGTCAGTCAGTTTCCGCTTTATAAAACAGATGTCCAGGAAGAACATCAACAAATCATTTTACCGGATGAGACCAGAGAAATGATCAGCGAAAGTTTGAAATTACTTGTTCTTAAAAATTAACATAAAATCAAAACCTTAATAAAATCTAAATATATATTTTTGAAAAAAAAGATTTGAGATTTCTGTTTTTATTTTTGCTTGTTAGTGCTTTTTGCCTCGGTCAATCCACTGATTATCAATCAATAATAATCCCTGAGAAGTATAAGGAGAACGCTAATTCCTGTGTCCGTGATTCAAAGACCACGGTCATTATAAGCGATCAGGATAAAATGCTGGTCAAAAAGCGTAAAGTCATCACTCTATTCAATAGAAAAGGGAAAGAAGAGGCCAGAATAGCACTATTCCATGATGATGATATAAATGTAAAAAAACTTGAAGTAATCGTTTACAATGCATTAGGTGAAGAAATAGAAAAGATAAAGAAAAGGGATTTCAGGGATGTGAGCGCATCCGGTGGGAGTACCATGTACACAGATAGTAGATTTTATGTGCTAGACTACGAACCCCGAAATTATCCGGTAACATACGTTCTTACATCTGAGATTTCTAATAGTAATACTGCATTTATAGATCCATGGCAACCCTTAGCCCAGAACTATCAAAGTGTGATAAAAAGCGAATATGAACTTATAGATAGAAACCGCATAGGTTTCCGATATAAAAAAAGCAATTTTGATTTTTCTGATAAGGTTACATTAGAAAGAACACCTGTAGGTATCAAATGTAAGGCTAAAGGGCTAGTCGCAATTAAAGATGAAGATTTCAGCCCAGGTCTTAAAAGATTTACACCTCACCTAAAAGTAGCTTTATCAAAGTTTGAACTATCCGGAGTAGAAGGTTCAGCTACTTCCTGGCAACAATTAGGTAAATGGCAATTTGATAACTTGATAGATGGTAGAGATGACATTAGTGAACAAACACAACAAAAGATAAAAGACCTTGTGAGTGGCATTGATGATCCTGTTGAGAGAGCAAAAAAAGTATATCAATATGTTCAGGACAAAACTCGATATATCAGCATACAGGTAGGAATAGGAGGTTGGCTTCCGGTAAAAGCATCTGAAGTAGATGAGGTCAAATATGGAGATTGTAAAGCACTGACCAATTACACAAAAGCACTGCTTAAAATAGCTGATGTTCCGTCTAATTATGCTGTGGTATATGGAGGAAGTACAAAAAATGATATTGATCCGGACTTTCCGTCTATGCAGGGCAACCACGTTATATTGAACTTACCGCAAGCTGATAAACAAGATATATGGTTAGAATGTACAAGTCAGCAGACACCTTTTGGTTTTATAGGCGATTTCACCGATGACCGGAAAGTGCTTTTAGTAAAAGAAGATGGCGGCGAAGTGGTAAAGACCAAAGCTTATTATGAAAATGATAATTATCAGAAGATAGAGGCTAAAATACAATTAGACGCGAAGGGAGATTTATCAGCTGATATCGATATTGCATCTCAAGGAACTCAATTTGATTCAAAATACAGACTTCAAGACGTATCTAAGCGAAGAGCACTTCAATTTTACAGGAATTATTACGATCATTTAAAGAATATAAAAATTGAAAGTTTTGAGTTTCAAAGAAATGATGAAAAAGTTGTTTTTGAGGAAAAACTAAAGATAAATGCAATAAACTATGCACAGAAGTTCGGTAACCGATTGATGTTTATCCCCAATGTACTCAACCAAACTTTTTCTGTACCAGATAAATATAAGGAAAGGGTTGCGCCGTTCACAATTAGTCGCGGGTATTTTGATGAAGATGAGTTGACCTTCACGATCCCAAAAAAAATGGATATTGAATCCATTCCGGATGCTATTGATATCAGATCAAAATTTGGTAGATACAAAGCTAACTTCAAAAAGCTAAGCTCTGGCAAGATCAGGTATACCAGAAGCATGCTTATTAAGAAGGGAGATTATAGTAAGCAGGAATATAAAGTGTTCAGGAAGTTTATGGATAAAATCAAAAATAAAGATCAATCTAAAATAATATTAATTAAAAGAACATGATAAAGATGAAATCAAAAATTATTTACTTCATATTCTTCATTTCAGGATTATGTTCTGTAAATGCACAAGATAGTAATGAAGATAAAAGACCGGAAATAAAGGAATATGAGTTCAAAGAAATCTCAAAAGCTGAACTCCAACAAAAATATCACCCCAAAGATTCTGTAGCACCAGCTGCCATCATCTATGAAAAGGGAGATGTTGACTTTGACTATATAAGAGGTTGGAAATACAATCTGGAAGTTACCAGAAGGATCAAAATATATAGCAAAGAAGGTTACGAATATGCTAATATAAAAATACCTTATTTTAGTCCTAGCTCTTCGGACTATAAAGAGAAAGTGACAAAGGTAAAAGCACGTACTTATAATTTAAAAGATGGAAAGGTAGTAGATGAGCGTGTGAGAAGACGTGATGTGATAGATGAAGAGCGATCAGAAAACACGAATATCGTTAAATTCACTTTCCCCAAGGTTGAACCTGGTTCAGTTATAGAATATACATATACACTGACATCGCCTAATATAGCTAGATTGAACGACTGGGAATTCCAGCATGAAATACCTACTGATCAATCTGTATATGAACTATCTGTTCCAGAAAGATTTGGTTACAGTGAACGGTCTAATGGTTATCAGAAAGTTTATAAAAAAGAAAGTTCACATATACAGGATATCAAGGTCATTGCGGAAGGTAGCGGAGTCGCTGGTTCGACAGATTATGTATTTAATGATTTCACTTATTATGCGTTTGATCTACCTAAGATGAAAGACGAACCGTTTGTTAATAATCAACGAAATTTCTTAACCACTATAAAACATGAGCTTGCTTACTTAAAGAACATAGAAACCGGCCGGATAGAGAATTTGACCAGGAGCTGGAAAGACGTTGTTAAGAATTTTTATAAAAGTGACAACTTTGGTAAAGAGCTTGATAGGACTGGTTATTATGAAGATAATATAGATCAGCTATTGGCAGAACATAAAAAAGATGGAGCAAAGATATTTGCCATATTTGACCACGTCCGTTCTCGTGTAAAATGGAATGAGGATTCAAGATTATACTGTTCAGATAGGCTTAAAGATATATATGAAGATGGAAAAGGTAATTCTGCCGACATAAATCTCATGCTCACATCCATGTTACGTTACGCAGGTTTTAATGCAAACCCGATACTAGTGAGTACCATTAGCCATGGAGTTCCGAATACTTACCCGGCAAGAACGCATTATAATTATGTGATCAGCGGTGTTGAGCTAGGTAATGGTAAAGTGCTCAAGTTAGACGCCACCAGCAGGTTTACAAAACCTGACCAACTTCCTTACCGTTGTTTAAACTGGAATGGAAGAATAATCAGAAGAAATGGTACGAGTAGAACGATCGCTCTTAATCCATCTAAGCCATCTAAGATCAACTACAACCTTAACTTACAATTATCAGAAGACGGCACTTTATCAGGAAAGGTTAGAAAACAGTTTACTGAACAGATAGCTTATTTCTATCGGGTTAAGTTGACTAATACAGATGAGCAAGAATATATTGATGAAATGGGTAATGAGCAGGATATTCAAATAAGTGATTTCAACAAAAGGAATGTTAAGAAGATAGGAAAACCTGTTCTAGAGAGTTTTTCTTTTACAAAAGAAAATGGTTTTGATAAGATCAATGATAAGATCTACTTAACACCACTCAGTTTTTTAGCTACTGATGAAAATCCGTTCAAACAAGGTAGGGATGATCGTGAATTCCCTATTAATTTTACTTATCCTAGATCTAAAAAGATAATGGCTAATATCGTAATTCCTGAAGGATACAAAATAGATTATCTACCTGAAAGAAAAGCTTTGAAGTTACCTGAGAGTTCCGGCTCTTTTAGCTATAATGTTCAGCAATCACCTAATGGTAATGTACAAATAATGGTTCAGCAAAATATCAATAAACCTATATTCCTTCCCGAATTTTATCCTATTCTAAAACAATATTTTGATAAAGTAGTTGAAAAAGAGACAGACAAAATAGTACTGACTAAAACGTGATCAATATGAATATAGAAAATGCCCAAAAAGCAGTAGATGAATGGATCGATGAACACGGCGTGCGGTATTTTGACGAATTGACCAATATGGCTCAGCTAACAGAAGAAGTAGGTGAAGTTGCCCGTATCATAGCCAGAAGATATGGCGAACAGAGCGAGAAGGAAAGCGATAGGCAAAAAGACCTGGGCGAAGAATTAGCTGACGTGGTGTTCGTTGTCTTATGTCTGGCTAATCAAACCGGTATAGACCTACAGGCAAGCTTTGATAAAAAATTAGAACTCAAGACTGAACGAGATCATGAGCGTCATCAAAATAATCAAAAACTAAAATAATGTTCACTAATATAATCAGTGCTAAAGGTTTTTGGGTAGATGTCGTTAAGTTGGCTGCGATCTTCATTCTCATCTACAATGTAGTAGATATCTGGCTTAACTATAGCTTTGATCTGGCCTTATATGCGGAAACAAAGTTCCAGACTGATAAATTGCTGAAATTCTTTGTAGCCAATATCCTTAGTGGTTTTGTGTATGGATTCGTCGTTAGTTTCTTCAAGTTCAGAAAACGATTCAAAAATAGGTCAAACGGTGAATAGAATAAAGATCAGCTTTTCACCTGTAAAGAGAACGACAAACCTTATACAACTGCCAGGTTCAAAAAGCGAATCCAATCGCTGGCTGATACTACAACGAGCCTTACCAGGTATCAAGCTCGAAAACGTGGCCAATTCTGTAGACACACAGGTTTTAAAGAAAGCATTGGCGAATGGTGATGAAAAAGTAGACGTAGGCCATGCAGGAACAGCCATGCGTTTCCTTACTGCTTATTTCGCAGCGCAGGAAGGTGAGGTCAGGGAACTTTATGGTTCAAAAAGAATGCATCAAAGACCTATCGGTGATCTGGTAAATGCACTCAAACAACTGGGAGCTCAGATAGATTATTTGCAAAATGAAAATTATCCGCCAATAAAGATTCGCGGTAGATCACTAAAAGGTAAAAACATCAGCATAAGAGCTGATCAAAGTAGCCAGTATATTTCTGCGATATTATTGATCAATCCTTTCTTAGCAGATGATATCGATATAAAGTTCCTGACCGCACCCACCTCTAAGACCTATATAAAACATACGGCTTCTTTACTGCAAGAACTAGGATTTGCCTTTTCCTTTCATTCCGATCATCTAAGCATCAAAAGACCGACTTCGTTCAACCTACCGCGAACGATCCAAATAGAATCCGATTGGAGCGCCGCCTCCTATTATTTTAGTTGGATTGCATTATCAAAAGACCAGCAACTACATTTGCAATTTCTAAGACCTGACTCTTTTCAGGCGGATAGCGCATTGCCGGACATCTATGATAGAATAGGTGTATTCGCGGAATGGGTGGAAGAAGACAGGCTTTATTTAAAAAAAGCAGATGCATCAGCCATCAGGGAACTGAAGCTCGAGCTAAATGATAATCCGGATATCGCGCAAACCATCGCCGTAACTTGTTTGGGACTGGGAATAGATTGCCATTTAACAGGACTACATACATTGACCATCAAGGAAACTAATAGATTACAGGCAATGAAGAATGAGCTGGAGAAGTTTGATGCTCAGGTGAATATAACGAATGACAGTTTAAAAATGGGGTCGCCAGAAAAATTGCCAGAAAAGGTCCAGCAGATTTCTACTTATGACGATCACAGGATGGCCATGGCCTTTGCACCATTAGTGTTAAAGACAAAGCTCATCATCAATGACCCACAAGTTGTAGAAAAATCCTATCCCGATTTTTGGCGTGATCTGGAACGCTTAGGAGTACAGCTTGTTGATAATTAAATATCCTCAAAAATAAAAAAGGCAGATAGCTTGACAAAGGCTCTTTCTCATAGTATATTTGCATTCTTTTTTAGCGTATTATTATGGGAATGAAACTTTCAGAATTCGAATTTGAACTACCAAAGGAATTGATAGCAGAATATCCGGCTGAAAACAGGGATGAGTCCAGATTGATGGTGGTGAACAGGAAAGATCAAAGCATTGAACACAAACTTTTCAAGGATCTCAAGGACTATTTTAATGAAGATGATGTTCTGGTATTTAATAACACAAAAGTATTCCCCGCTAGATTATACGGTACGAAAGAAAAGACCGGTGCCAGGATCGAGGTTTTCTTGTTACGGGAATTGAATTCGCAAACAAGGCTCTGGGATGTGCTTGTGGATCCCGCAAGAAAGATCAGGATAGGGAATAAGCTTTATTTTGGCGAGGATGATTCACTGGTTGCAGAGGTCATTGATAATACGACATCCAGAGGACGAACGCTTAGATTTTTGTTCGATGGACCTTATCAGGATTTCAGGAAAAAGCTAAAAGACCTGGGAGAAACACCATTACCCAAGTACATCAAAAGAGAAGTAACTCCAGATGATGAGGAGCGATACCAGACCATCTATGCTAAGAAAGAAGGAGCAGTAGCCGCACCTACGGCAGGACTTCATTTCTCTAAACATTTGATGAAAAGATTAGAGATCAAAGGCGTGAACTTTGCAGAAGTAACGCTTCATGTAGGATTAGGGACTTTTAGTCCAGTAGAAGTAGAAGACCTTTCCAAACATAAAATGGACAGCGAACAGATAGAAATAGATGAAGAGGCTACAAAGACCGTCAATGAAGCCTTGAAGAACAAGAAAAGGGTTTGTGCAGTAGGAACTACGGTGATGCGTACTTTAGAAAGCTCCGTGAACTCTAATAATACAATAGGTGAATATACAGGATGGACGAACAAATTCATATTTCCGCCTTATGATTTTAGTATTGCAGATTGTATGGTGACCAATTTTCACCTACCTAAGTCCACTTTATTGATGATGATATCGGCTTTTACGGGACATGACCTGATGATGAAGGCCTATAAAGAAGCCATTAAGGAAAAATACAGGTTCTTTTCTTACGGTGATGCGATGTTAATTCTGTAACATCATTCCTTTGTTTGATAAATACTAAGTAGATTTGTTTAAAGATTTTTAAACAAAAATATTTATGTATATCAAAAAATTATTTCTCTTAGCATTTATCTTATTATGGCAAATGCCTTTTGCCCAGGTCACTAATCAGGGAAAACCCTTGAGCTGGAAAGTAGAGGACCAGATCGATGTCCAACCTTACCAATTACCAGATTTTGACCTCAAGGCCAGACTTCAGCAAGATTCCATCAGAGACCTTGATCGCTCCAAACCCTATAGATTTGGAAAAGAGTTTTCTGTTGATATCGATATCAATGAAGATGGTCAATGGATAAACTTATCAAATGGTTCTCGCGTTTGGGTAATGAATATCCGCTCTAATAATGCTAAGACCATGAACTTTATCTTTGATGAATTTCATCTTCCTGAAGGTTCAAAACTTTACTTTTACAATGATCAAAAAACCGATCTTTTAGGAGCTTACACAAGTAGCCAAAATCAAGACAACGGGGTTTTCGGTTCTTGGTTAGTAGATGGTGATAATATTTGGATTGCTTATCAGGAACCCTCAAATACCACAGAAGATGTAAAACTTCACCTATCTAAGGCTGTTCATGGCTACCGGTCAGTAACAGATTATGAAACTACCCAAAAAGGCCTTAATGATTCCGGCGATTGTAACCTAGATGTAGACTGTTCCATTGGAAGTGATTTTGACGATAAAAAAGATGAGTTAAAAAGGTCCGTTGGATTGATGGTCGTAGGAGGAAATGGTTTTTGTACGGGAACGCTTATCAATAATACGAATAATGACGAAACGCAATATTTCTTAACAGCCAATCATTGTACAGGTGGAAATCCAGGAACCTGGGCTTTTCGATTCAATTGGGTGAGCCCGAACCCTGAATGTGCTACAACTGATCAATCAGCTAATGGGGCTTTTGATGAAACTGCCTCCGGATCTAGTATGATCGCTAGCAACGCGAAGAGCGATATGGCTTTGTTACAGATCAATCCACCATTACCTTCAAGCTGGGACCTGGTTTGGGCTGGATGGGACCGTTCCGGGACAAACCCTAATTTCAGTGTTGGTATCCATCATCCTAGCGGTGATATCATGAAAACCTGTAGGAATGATGACCCTATGCAACAAACAACTACTTCATTTAATGGAGAATCTAATATGGAAATATGGTTAGTTGATAACTGGGAACAAGGTGTAACAGAACAGGGATCATCTGGTTCAGCTTTATTTGATCAGAACGGTAGGATCATCGGTCAGTTAGCCGGCGGAGCAGCTGCATGTAGCGGTACGTCCAATAATGGGCAAATCGATTTTTATGGCAGGTTCGATGTATCCTGGGATTTTGGTAATACGCCATCCTCTCGTTTGAGCGATTGGCTGGATCCAGGTAATACAGGTGCGATGACCCTTGATCAATTCCCGCCGGAACAGGTCTTTGCTAATGATGCTACTGTTTCTATATCCAATTTGCCAGATGAAACTTGTGATGGTCAGGTAGATCCATCGATCAATATCATGAACAATGGAACGAATGATCTTACCTCTGCTACCATCGAATATCAGTTCAATAGCCAATCTCTAACTACTATCAACTGGACCGGAAGTCTTGCTCAAGGAGAATCTGAAGTTGTCGCAACGCCTAACTTTACCGCAACATCAACTAATAACACTTTAAGTGTTGATCTATCTCAGCCTAATGGAATAGCTGATGAAAATGACAATAACAACTCAGTTTCCAGTCAGTTTACAAAGTTTGAAGTCTTTACGACCAATCAGAATGAATTGAATTTAACGATCAATACGGATGATTATGGCAATGAAACCACCTGGGAAATAATTGATGATGCTGGCAACTTGATCGATGAAGGTGGGCCATATTCAAATAATACAACGGTAAATGAGACCATTACAGTAGCAGATCAAACCTGTTTTGAATTTACTATCAAGGACTCTTATGGTGATGGGATTTGTTGTGATTTTGGAAGTGGCGGATATACTCTGGATACCGATGATCAGGTAGAAATTATATCCGGCGGTGATTTTGGAGATTCTGAATCCGTTTCTTTCCGTATTGAGAACAACTTATCCATAAACGAGCTAGAGGCCGCCGATCTGGTTATTTATCCTAATCCGGTAAAATCGTCCCTGACAATAGAAGCGGAAACCTCATCTGTCTATTCTTACACTATTTATAGTATAAATGGAAAAAGAATATTAAATGGTAAATTTGAGGGCGAGAACACTAGCATAAGCACAAATAAGCTTTCCTCTGGTGTTTATTTACTACAACTTTCAGATGAGAATAAAAACAAGATAACAAAAAGGATCATCAAAGAATAGATCATTCAATTTACTTAAAATTGAACTTAAAGAGGTTGTAACCCAGGTTACAGCCTCTTTTATTTTTTAGAGAATTTGAAACTTTGTCCCATTTGTTGAAGGGTTAAAGTTGCATTTTTAAGGTCGAACTCTATTTTAAGACCGACTTGTTCATATTAAACTCATCTACAGCTTTAGTTGGAATTTCAGATTATAAGATAAAACTCTTTTTCTATAGTCTATAATGAGCATACTGTTTCCATTTCAGGATACAATCCTTCATATCATCGGGTAGTTCTTGCTCAAAAGCCATATAATTTCCGCTATCAGGATGATAGAAACCTAAAGTACCCGCGTGAAGGGCTTGTCTGGGAAGGACCTTGAAACAATTATGAACGAATTGTTTATATTTTGTAAAATGCGTTCCTTTCAGTATCTGATCGCCACCGTATCTTTCATCGTTGAATAATGTATGACCCGCATGTTTCATGTGAACACGTATCTGATGGGTTCTTCCCGTGGCTAATCTGCATTTGATAAGCGTAACATAGCCTAATCTTTCTATCACCTCATAGTAGGTTTTAGCTGGTTTTCCATGGTCGGCATTTTCCCCTTCAAAAACCTTGTTCCTTAATCTATTTTTAGGATCTCGGGCAATGTTACCTTCTATTTCGCCTTTATCTTCTTTTACGTTTCCCCATACTAATGCTGTGTATTCCCTATGGCTGGTCTTATTCTTGAATTGATCGGTCAAATAGGCCATGGCATGATCGGTTTTAGCAACGACCAGCAACCCGCTTGTGTCCTTATCTATTCTATGAACTAATCCGGGTCTGTGTTCGTCATTATCCGCAAGCTGATCAAAATGATAAAGTAAGGCATTGATCAGTGTTCCACTGTAGTTACCATGACCGGGATGTACGACCATTCCCGCAGGCTTGTTCACCACAACGAGCTGTTCATCTTCGTGTACGATGTTCAAAGGTATGTTTTGAGGGGTAAGTAAGTTCTCGTGCGGCGGATGTTCTAACATCACTGTAACTACATCTTTTGGCTTTACTTTATGATTAGGCTTGACCGCAACATCGTTGACGAATATATTGCCGTTCCTGGCGGCTTTTTGCACTTTATTTCTTGTTGCGTTCTCTACAAAGTTTGTGATGAACTTGTCTACGCGTACTGGTTCTTGTCCTTGATCAGCAGTGAATTTGTGATGTTGGTGGAGTTTATCTTTATCCATCGTCATTACTCCAGGTATTTTAAGCTACCGTCGCCTACAACCAGATCGATCTTAGATGTTTTTTTTAACTTATCACCTGCCTTGACTTCTTTACCATTATGCTTCAATTTGAGAACAACATCTTTCGCCATATTGGCTTCTTCTGTAATCTCACCTATTTCAAATCCTAATGCGATCAGATTAGGTCTGACCTGTCTTAAGGTCTTTCCAGTAAGCCCCTTAGGTATTTCTATTTCCCTAAAACCTGAAGGATTGATGGTTAGATAGATCTTTCTGTTCTCCTTTACCTTTTTGCCAGCTTTAGGAACATGCTCAATGATGCTTAAAGGTTTATATTCAGGGTCAAAACTTGCCGAGTCCAGTACTTCAAAACGTAAGTTCATGTTCTGGAGTTTTTGTTGAACGATAGAAAGCTCTAATTTCTTCAAGTTAGGTACCTCAATATATTCATTATGATTCGTTGTGATCTTTAACCACTGAAATACACCGATCAAAATGACACTGGTTACTAGCACGGCTATTCCTAAATGCTTGAAGAATGTTTTACTGATCAGGAATTTAAATACGCCCATGTCATTGAATTAGTTAACAAATATATAGATTTGATTTAATAAGTCTGGTATCTAACGATCTCTAATCCATATCCGATCATGCCCACGCGTTTCTTCTGTTTAGAATTAGAGAGCAATTTCAATCTTAAAGCACCGATATCATGCAATATCTGCGCACCTATACCAAAGTCTTTAGCATCCATCTTCACAGATGGCGCTTTAAAAACACCTTTCTTTTGATTTTCCTTCAATGCTTTTAATCGGTTCAAGAGGTCAAAACCAGCATCCAGATGATTGATGAAAACGATCGCTCCCTGTTCTTCATTATTGATGGCAGCGAACATATCCTTAAGTTGTTGGTCGGCATTGTTCGTAAGCGTCCCAAGAATATCATTATTGATCAAAGTGGAATTGACCCTGACCAACACCTCATCATCAGGTTTCCAGGAACCTTTTGTAAGAGCGAGATGCACCAGACCGTTCGTGGTTTGTTCATAAGCGCGTAGCCTAAAGTTGCCAAAGCGGGTTTCCACATCAAAATCTTCTTTTTTCTCTATCAGAGAGTCATGCTGCATCCTATAGGAGACCAGATCCTCAATGGATACCAGTTTAAGGTCGAACTTCCTGGCTACTTCATAAAGATCAGGAAGTCTGGCCATGCTGCCATCTTCGTTCATGATCTCAACGATAACGCCTGCTGGTTTTAAACCAGCTAATCGAGCCAGGTCAATAGCGGCTTCCGTGTGACCGGTTCTTCTTAAAACACCACCTTCCTTTGCTTTTAGTGGAAAAATATGTCCAGGCTTGTTAAAATCATAGGCCGTGGCGTCATCGTCACACAAGGCTTTGATGGTCTTTGCACGATCTGAAGCAGAAATTCCTGTGGTCACTCCTTTTCCCCTAAGATCTACTGAAATGGTAAATGCGGTTTCCATAGGGTCTGTATTGTTGCCGACCATCATGTCTAACTTTAGTTTTTCACAGCGTTTTTCAGTAAGTGGCGTGCATATAAGACCTCTACCGTTCTTGGCCATGAAGTTGATCATTTCAGGAGTAACGGTCTCAGCAGCCGCCACAAAATCACCTTCGTTCTCACGGTCTTCATCATCTACTACGATAACCACCTTTCCAGCTCTTATATCATCTATAGCTTCCTGTATGCTGGATAGTTCAATTTTATCTTCTACGGTATGATCGCTCATTTAATTTTTTTTCTAATTTAATTATTCACGGGTTTTAAATCTATTGAGTTTTAATTTACTTAACAGCTTTCTCAATGGTCTTGCCAGAAATTCAAAACTTCCGAAACCCTGGTCCGTCGTTGCTCTGTAGGTCATGAATATACTTAAAGGTAAGAAGATCATCGTCGCGATCCATGAGCCCACAAAAGGAGGTATATTATCCGTTTCTGCACTGTTCTTAGCAAACAAGTTCAAGAAATGATAGATCAAAAACAGTAACATCGCGATAACCAAAGGTAGACCTATACCACCTTTCCTGATCAATGCACCTAATGGAGCACCTACGAAGAACAAAACCACACAGGCAAAACTAAGCGCATATTTATCATGGAGCTGCATTTCCGCCTTGTTCAATATCTTGATCCGCCTTTGAAAACTTTTTTTCTGTCTTTCTACTTGCCGTAAAATACCTTTTACCGAACTACCAGACCTACTGAATATCTGGTCGGAGTTCCTTTTAGGATAATCTATCAAAGCAGAATCGATGGCATCTAATTTCATGGACCTTGTCGCTACCTTCAGGTGTTCATATTTTAATGAATCCTTTTTTTTGTGGCTAATCCTAGTTTTTCTTTTTTTGATGTTGATGTCCTTGTTCAGACTTGCCCCAGGGAACTTTGAAGTGAGGTCCTTTATTGCCTTACTTGTCTTGTTTTCCTTATTTGATTTTACTTTTTTATCGATCGGTTCCTTTACTTTTTTCGGTCTTTTCCTTTCCTCTCGAACTTTTCTAGCTTCGTTCATGGACAAGTCCAGGAAACCATTCCTTTTTTTGCTAACCTGCAAGTAACTTTTTTTAGCATTGTTGAACTTAACTGATAAAGTATCGATCTGTTTATTAAGTGCGCTTATATCCATCATCTTATACGGATGCCTTACGTTTTCCGCATCCATGTCTGTATCGTTCAACTGACTTAGGTCTATATTGATGATGTATTCCTCGAAACTGCTTTTTACGAAAGGACGTTTCTTTCTTTTTTTATAGGAACTGGCAATTATCTCATTATAATAGTTTCCATCGATCAATTTTAGGGAAAGTACGGGAGACGACTCATCTGATAATAAGATACCCTCTCGCGCTTTAATGACCGTAAAATTGCCAACACGTTTGGGGTTTTTCTTATGGATGATGACATTCTTTAGAATTTCCCCTTTTTCCCCTTTCTTTTCATCTACCTTAATGGAGTAGGGCCCAATGTCGCTAAAGACGTTCTCCACGATCGCCATGGAAGGTTTGGACTTACTGATGTTCCATTTTAAATTTATCGCTTTCCTTTCTGACCAGGGAATGATCGTATTAGAGAAAAGAAATGTGGCATAAGCAAATAGCAGGATGAAGACGATAAGACTTCCCATGGCACGTTGTAGAGAGATGCCGGCGGATTTCATGGCAGCAAACTCATAGTTCTCCGCAAAGTTCCCAAAGGTCATAATGGACGCGACCAGTATCGCTAAGGGCAAAAGTAACGGTACCTGAAAAGGGATATAATAGATTAAGAACTTAAAGATTACGATAAGGTCGATGTCCTTACCGGCAAAATCATCGATGAACTGCCAGATCGCCTGAAGTAAGAATATGAATATCAGTATACTAAAAACCGCGATAAAGGTTTTTAAGAATTGAAATAATATGTAGCGGTCTAATATCTTCAAGACTTACCGTATCCTATTGATATAATAATCAGCATATTTATCTTTATTGAACTGAAACAGCTTTTCCGGTAACACCTGATCGGTCTTGAACTTGTTCACTTCCACGATGGTACTCGTACCGTTCTTTAGGTGCTGTACCAGCTTATAAACATGTCCGGTCTGTTTTTCTACATACAGATCGATGTTCTTTACCTGTGTTTCAGCCTCTTTTGGTATCAGTTTTAGTTCTTGATAGATCCGACCATCATGGTTCTTTTCCCCTTGCCATTTATAGAGATATCCTTCTTCAAAGAAAGTAAGCATCTTTGAAGGGGAAATACCATCATCCTCATTTTCGTCATAGTCTGAAATGGTAACTTCTTCATCAGCAGGTACGATGGTATATAATTTTTCACCATCGAATATCCTTGTCGCGCCCATTAATTTCAAGCGATAGAGCTCGTCCTTTACCTGAAGTTCACCTCTTGTAGATTGACTGATGCTCTCCTTTTTGTTCTCAAGCGTGTACTTGAAATCCACTTTTATGTTCTCGTAGGAACGCACTTGCCGTAATACTTTGTCAACGAGTTCCGTAGCTTTCTCATCAGATTGTGCTTTCGCGCCCAGACCGATGATAAAAAAAAGCATAAAATAAACTGTTCGATTCATTGTATATTATTGATTTTCATTTGGTTCATTATTTCCGTTCAAGAGGTCGTTCAGCTGGTTCATATCATTTACGAGCACCTGCCTGGCCTTACTTCCTTCAAATGGCCCAACAACGCCAGCCGCCTCTAATTGGTCGATGATCCTGCCGGCACGATTGTAGCCTAACTTCAATTTTCGCTGCAATAATGAGGCCGATCCCTGCTGCGCGGTAACAATGACCTCAGCAGCTTCATCGAAGAGCTTATCGCGTTCATCCACATTGTCCTCCAGTGGGTCGCTTTCTTCACCTACATATTCAGGCAATTGATGCGCCTGTGGATAGGCTTTCTGTGAACCTATGAACTCCGTTATCTTCTCTACTTCGGGTGTGTCAACGAAAGCACATTGTAATCGGGTAAGCTCATTGCCCTGAGTGAAGAGCATATCACCTTTCCCTATGAGTTGACTCGCGCCACCGGCATCCAGGATAGTCCTGGAATCGATATTGGAAGTAACGCGGAAGGCCATCCTGGCCGGGAAATTGGCTTTGATCATTCCTGTGATCACCTTCACTGACGGTCTTTGTGTAGCGATGATAAGATGGATACCGATTGCTCTGGCCAGCTGTGCCAACCGAGCGATAGGAGCTTCTACCTCCTTTCCGGCCGTCATGATCAGGTCTGCAAACTCATCTACGACCAGGACGATGTAAGGCATGAACTTATGACCATCTTCAGGATTGAGCTTTCTTTGCCTGTACTTTTTGTTGTATTCCTTAATGTTCCTGACCATGGCTTTTTTCAGCAGTTCATAGCGCTCGTCCATTTCTATACATAGTGAGTTCAGTGTATTGATCACTTTCGTATTATCCGTGATGATAGCTTCATCCGTATCCGGTAGCTTGGCCAGATAATGTCTTTCTATCTTGCTGAACAAGGTCAGTTCTACTTTCTTGGGATCTACCAGGACGAACTTTACTTCGGCCGGATGTTTTTGATAGAGTAGGGAAGTGAGGATCACGTTAAGGCCTACGGATTTTCCCTGACCGGTAGCTCCTGCCATTAATAAGTGTGGCATTTTGGCCAGGTCTACTACAAAGGTCTCGTTAGAAATGGTCTTTCCTAAAGCTAAAGGAAGCTCCATCTCAGCTTCCTGAAACTTAGTAGAGGCGATGACCGAACGCATGGGAACCATAGTAGGTTTTTGATTAGGTACTTCGATCCCTATGGTACCACGACCCGGAATAGGCGCGATGATACGGATTCCCAATGCGGATAGTGACAAGGCGATATCGTCTTCCAGGTTCTTGATCTTCTTGATCCTGATGCCGGCTTCAGGAACGATCTCGTAAAGCGTCACCGTAGGACCAACCGTGGCCTTTATCTGGGCGATACCTATCTTATAGTTCTTTAAGGTGTTGACGATCTGGTTCTTGTTCTCTTCCAGTTCGTTCTGATCGATGGTTATGCCGCCACCTTTATTATAATCCTTTAGCAAGTTGATGGAAGGGAATTGATATTTAGATAGTTCCAGCGTAGGATCGAACTCACCAAAGTCTTCTACTAATTTCTTGCTCTTATGATCCACTTCATCTTCATTTTTTTCTGTGCTTTCCACTTCCATCGCTACATCATCATTTTCTGTATCGATTTCATCTTCTTTCTTAGGGGCTTCAACTTCTGGTGGATTTTCTATGCTAAGGTTCGGTGAACCGTCTTCTGCTTTTTTGTCCTTTTGGACCATGTTCTTTTCTAAATCCAGTTCAGAGGTATTGGAAGTTTTATTGGTCAACTCTATTTCAGTGCTTTCTTGCTGGCTCGCTTCTTCATTAGAAGGTGTATCCTTATCGTTTTTCTCATCCGGACCATCCTTATCATGAGCAAAGTTATCATCAGGCGTGTTCTTCTTTGCGGTCTTTCCTAACTTTTCTAAAAGTGCCTCTGGTGCCATATCGTGTCGGATGATCAAATAGATGATGAACATCAACAGCAACATCAGACCGATACCGATCTGACCGATATGTCTGCTCAGGAATTCATTGGTCATATAACCAACCTTGCCGGCCAGCAGATAATGATCGTCCAGAATGAAACCGAGCAACAAGGATAGCCAAATGGAATTATATATTCCCCAGAACCAAAAGTCCAAAAGTGGTCTTTTACGGATATTGAAAAAGAAATAGACACCGGTTAGGGTGACCAGAAATGCAAATATGAACGCCGCGATACCAAAGCCGTCATAGATGAACACATCACTGATAGATGCACCGAATCTGCTCAGCCAGTTCTCAGGTTGGTCTTTTAACTTTTCACTACTTCCTAACGAACTCTGATCTTCTTGCCAGGTGAAAAGATAGGATAGGAAGGCAAATAGCAGCGATACGCCAAAGAAAAGTAAAAAGCTACCTAACACGACCCAATTCTTCTTGCTCAATTTGGGCAGCCGCTTTTGCTTATTCTTAGTAGAACTGGTCTTCTTTTTAGCCATTCTTCATTAGGATACGTTGCAAATATAATTAAGTTGAACTTCAATAGCGTATGAAGGGATAACTCACTCTCTGATCGATCATTTTAAGAAAAGACCTATTTTTTCTCTTCCTGATTAAAATAGACCAGATAGTAATACATTTGACGTTCTTCATCCCAACCCTTTTCCACGATCTCTTCTGCTTTATCCGTAGAAACAAAGTCCATTTTGATCTGAACGTGCGTATCCAGGTTTATCGTGCTTTTTATCTTTTTCCGGGTCGCGGATACTGCTGTGTTCGATATCGGAAAATCAGCAACGTCCTCAATGTTATACTTCGGGGCTTTTTCTTCTTTGTAGTTCCTGAACTCCGGTTCAAGCTCTGGATTATCGATCACATCCTCCACGAACTTTTGCTCATTGAACTCATCATTTGAAGCAAAATGGTTCATCGCCTTGTTCATGAACATGACCTCTTGTTGCTTATCTTCAGCCGGTAAGACCACATCCTTGGCAAAGTTTTTACAGAATTTCAAATATTCCTTTGTGTAGAAGTTTTCATCTTCAAAGAAATCCACACCTAAGAACTGGTCTAGCCAATATTTTGTATCGTATTTGTTGCTGTCTATGGACAAGACCTTGTATCCCTGGTCTTTATGGATGTTGAATATCAACGCACCTTTGTCCAGTTTGTTCAGTGCCACACCTTGTTGAAGAATGATCTCCAGGTCTTTATCCTGTTGATCGAACTGTAAGAAGTCGTGTTTCAATTCCGATTTGAAAATACCCAGCGCATCGACCTTTTCATTATCAACCATCATATTCTCAAAGTGTGCAACATATAGCTCGCCATTTTTAATATGTTGATGTTTTGACTGCTCGAACAGATGTCTGGCTATTTTTTTAGACACCTCATGCGTTTGATGTGGATTATTAAAAACCTCAGTGGCTAAGTTAAAGAGCTCATGGAACTCCAGGTCGGTCTCGTGTTTGAACTGATAGAAGTTCTCTTCTTTGGACCGGAAAGGTTTCAGGAAGTATTCTTTGAGCAAAGGTCGCAGCTCATCATCGGTTTGATAAGGATTTTCAGATAGGAAGAGCTGTTCGTTCCTTATCTTGTTCCCTACACGATGTAAGGAAAGCGAGTCCAATTGCGCATTAAAAAGATTGATCATATTGCCTGAATTAACAACAGGCAAAAATAAGCCTTTTCCCTGCCTAAGAAAAACAAAAGGCCGATCAAATACTTGGATGATCGACCTTGCGGAAATTGCATTAGTTCAAATTACTGATAACGGTCTTCATCTTGTTCTGTACCTCGGTTGCGATATTTCCCAGGTTATCGTTATCAACCGCTTGCATTGATGCGATGGGATCTACGGCCGATACTTCCACTTCACCATTGTCATGTTCTTCCACGATGACATTACAGGGTAGCATAAGACCGATCTTATCCTCAGCCTGTAATGCCTGATGCGCAAAGTGAGGACTGCAAGCTCCTAAAATTGTATATTTTTTAAAATCAGCATCGATCTTCTTTTTGAGCGTGTCTTTAATATCGATTTCGGTCAAGACACCAAAACCCTCTTCTTTCAATGCAGCCGTGGTCTTGTCTATCGCTTCGTTAAAGTTCGTATTCTTTAATGTTTTTGAAATGTGATAGTTCATGGTCAATTATTTTGGATTCTTCTATTAAATTAAACGTGAAAATAATTAATTATATAGCCATCATCAAGGTTTTGAGAAGACTTTAATAGTCCCTTGACGCTGTTCAACCTTGTTATTTTGATACACTAGCTTAACATTTCATCCTCAAATTCAAGCCATCTGAAGGAATTGTTTGTCCCTTAGGCTTTTTGATCTGTTTTTTTACTTGCTCTTTTTGATCTCCATCAGCTTTGGCCAGCTCAGCATTGTGCTCTTCCAGTTTTTTATCAATATATTCCAGGTGCCGTTTGATCTTCTTTTTGTTGTAATTGTTCTTCTTGCTGTTTTGAGCTCTCAGCTTAGTACTGTCGCCGGCAATAAGGACACCGCCGATCAGGTTGAAGTTTTTAGCCAGTTCTACACTATACCTAAAGACACGTTTTATAGCTTTAGGATTATCTTTTCTAAAACGCGCAATGGTGTTGTGATCAGGTTTTAAAGTTTTTAAAAGCCAGATGACTTCTATATTACGATGGCATTCTTTTTCAAGAACACGTGAACTGCGCATGCTGTTCATATATCCGTAAATGTAAAGTTTTAGTAGATCTTCAGGGTTATAGGGTGGTCGCCCATTGGTAGCTAAAACGCTAAATCCCATCTCTTCGAGATCTAAAGCATCAACAAACTGATCGATAAAACGAACGGTGTTATCTTCAGGCACCATATCGTCTAAACAAGTTTTAAAAAGTACAGTTTGTTCTCGTTGTTCACCTTGTAAGTATTCCATGAGTAAATATACTGAATATCAGAAATATAAACACATTTTGGAGCTACTTTTTTTAAGTTTATAGGTTGGTTTTTGAGACAGTCTGATGGGCTTGTATATACCAACGAATGAAAGAGGAGAAAAAGACAATTTCGACGAGCAAGCAGCTGCGAGAGCGGAAAAGAATTCAGGTGGTGATGAAGGTAATAGCGAGGAAGGAAATGATAAAAGTAATAGTGAGGTGATAAAAAATGATGAACATAGTAATAATGAAAATAAAATTACCTCGACTGAAAAAGAATGCCCTAATCCACCACTATGTGGTCTTTTAGGATTAGTTCCTAAAGCCTCCAAATATTTAGCTTCTTATTTATATTCTAGCAGCGGTGGTGTTTCAACTGAAGTTAGTTTTAGTTCGCCTATCGCTTTAAACCGCGATGGTCTTTATGGTTTAGGATTTGAATTGGGCGTTGTTAATACTAAATATGATATACCAAGATTTTATTTTACAAGAAAAACTACGGATGAATCAGGGGTATCTTTTGGTTTGAATGCAAATGTTTTTAGGATATTAAACAATACAGGTAGAAATATAAAAGGTACTATTTTGAGAGGTGACGGTTTTGAAGCAAGCGGTTCATTCCTAATTAATATGTCAAAAGCTTCTGATAAGCTTTATTTATCCGGTAGAGAATCTAGATATTATATTGAGTCAATTGGATTTGGAAGAGGTATTCCATTTGGATATACTAATTGGGATACATTCACCACAGTTAGTGGTAATTAAATTTTATTACAAATGAGAAAGTTATTAATATTATTTTTTACTATCATAATAGTTACTGTTATTGTTTCTGTTGGCTTTAAGATATTTGATATGTTTTCAAGTGAAGTGAAAAAAATGACAAGCAATAGTGAAAAAAATTACATATTGAAAGAAGAATATTCTGGTACAGTTACAAAGAAATATGTAGATTCTTTACAGCATAATTATAGGACTATAATTGTAAAAGAAAAAAAAGGAAACAAAAAAGTACTTTTTGATTTTGTTAAAAATGACGTTTATAAATTTATTAAAGAAGGTGATTCTTTGTTTAAAAATAAAGGTTCATTAGATTTAAACTTAAAAAGAAATGATCTAGATACGATCATTCACATGGAAATTTATAATCGAGAAGAAAATTGATAATCAAAGATTGGTTCTAATGATGAATAAGTTTAAGCCCATTTAAATCGGCCATAATTAATGCATGTGGAAGCTTTTCTTCCTGATTTAATTCAAGACCACATAGTTCTGCCAATCGTAATAAATTGTGAATTAGCGGTGGATAGTCTTCATTCACTTTAACATAAAGACCCTTCAAAAGTTTCTCAATTACAAGGTGTCCGACAAATAATGCCCAGCTGTTCTTGTTGTTTTCATACAAGGTGAGCATGGTACCATAATCCTCTTCAGCACTATCGATCCAATATCGGATTATTTTTTCTTTATCGAACCCTTTAACATCCATACCCCAAATTTACAAAAGATTGGGTTAAGAAGGAACGCTTTGTGTTTTAAGAAACTGTTTTTCAATATCAATCAATTCAAATATTATTGACTAATGTTTCGGGTTATTTTTAGAAGGTTGAATATTAATTTTTTAAGTGCGTAAATTTAGTCATTGACTTTGTAGCTTTTTTTTGGTTTAGAGTCTTGTTGCTTGAAAATTAGTTGTTTGTCCTAACAGTTTTCACACTCAGCTTCCGGCTGTTAAAGTAGTATAACATCAGCATTAGTCCCAGGAAAAGCACTTGCGCCATAATGGTTTCGACCGTAGGGTAAATGCCCAGCCAGCTTACGTTTAGTGAAACCGGTGATTGGGTTATGGAAACCCAGCCGGCTTCCTGTATGGCGTGGAAACCTTTTCC